>NZ_JBFUKJ010000011.1:0-123397 GCF_056400905.1 Cellulomonas sp. P4_H12 | reverse complement strand
ACCCCGGCGGCCCCGCCCGCGCCGGCTCCCACGGCGTCGGCGCCGCCCGCAGCCCCGGCGGCGCTCCCCGCCGTCCAGGCCGCCCCGTTCGTCGAGCCGCCGACGGTCACGTCGCCGATCGCGACGGCGCAGCCCGCCACCGCTCCGTACGCCCAGGTGGCCCAGCGCGCGTCCCAGGCCGACGAGGCCGAGGCCGCCGACGACATCCAGAAGCTCCGGGGCCCGGCCGCGCGCGTGGTGACCAACATGGAGGCCTCCCTCGAGGTCCCCACCGCCACCTCGGTGCGTGCCATCCCCGCCAAGCTGATGGTCGACAACCGCATCGTCATCAACAACCACCTCGCCCGTGGTCGCGGCGGCAAGATCTCGTTCACGCACCTCATCGGCTTCGCGCTGGTCGAGGCCCTGGCCGAGATGCCGGCCATGAACACGTCGTACACGGTGGTCGACGACAAGCCGAGCGTCCTGACGCCGGCGCACGTGAACGTGGGCATCGCGATCGACCTGGCCAAGCCGGACGGCACGCGCCAGCTGCTGGTCCCGTCGATCAAGAAGTCCGACACCCTCGACTTCGCCGGCTTCTGGTCGGCCTACGAGGACGTCGTGCGGCGCGCACGCGGCAACAAGCTCACGGTCGACGACTTCGCCGGCACCACGATCTCGCTGACCAACCCGGGCACCATCGGCACCGTGCACTCCGTGCCGCGCCTGATGCAGGGCCAGGGCACGATCATCGGCGTCGGCGCGATGGACTACCCCGCCGAGTTCGCGGGCACCTCCGAGGAGGCGCTCAACAAGATGGGCGTGTCCAAGGTGCTCACGCTCACCTCGACGTACGACCACCGCATCATCCAGGGTGCGCAGTCCGGCGACTTCCTGCGGATCATCGGCCGCAAGCTGCTGGGCGAGGACGGCTTCTACGACCGCGTGTTCGCGTCGCTGCGCGTGCCGTACGAGCCGGTCCGCTGGGTGCGCGAGTCCAACGACCCCGACGCCGAGGCCATCAAGCCGGCCCGCATCGCGGAGCTCATCCACTCCTACCGGTCGCGCGGCCACCTCATGGCCGACACGGACCCGCTGGCCTATCGCCAGCGCAAGCACCCCGACCTGGACGTGCAGACGCACGGCCTGACCCTCTGGGACCTCGACCGCACGTTCCCGACCGGCGGCTTCGGCGGCAAGCCCCGCGCCAAGCTGCGCGAGGTGCTGGGCCTGCTGCGCGACTCGTACTGCCGGACGGTCGGCAGCGAGTACATGCACCTGCAGGACCCGCGGCAGCGCCGCTGGCTGCAGGAGCGCCTGGAGTCGGGCTACGCCCGCACCCCGCGCGAGGACCAGCTGCGGATCCTGCGCCGCCTCAACGCGGCGGAGGCCTTCGAGACCTTCCTGCAGACCAAGTACGTCGGCCAGAAGCGGTTCTCGCTGGAGGGCGGCGAGTCCGTCATCGCGCTGCTCGACGCGATCCTGTCGAAGGCCGCGAACAACGGTCTCGACGAGGTCGGCATCGGCATGGCCCACCGCGGTCGCCTGAACATCCTGGCCAACATCGCCGGGAAGTCCTACGGGCAGATCTTCCGCGAGTTCGAGGGCAACCAGGACCCGAAGTCGGTCCAGGGCTCGGGCGACGTGAAGTACCACCTGGGCACCGAGGGCACGTTCACCGCCGAGTCCGGCGCGACGACCGCGGTGTACCTGGCGGCCAACCCGTCGCACCTCGAGGCCGTGGACCCCGTGCTCGAGGGCATCGTCCGCGCCAAGCAGGACCGCATCGACCTGGGCGGCGACGGCTTCTCGGTGCTGCCGATCCTCATCCACGGCGACGCGGCCTTCGCCGGGCAGGGCGTCGTGTTCGAGACGCTCAACCTCGCGCAGCTGCGCGGGTACCGCACCGGCGGCACCATCCACGTGATCATCAACAACCAGGTCGGCTTCACCACCGGCCCCTCGTCGTCGCGGTCGTCGCAGTACGCGACCGACGTGGCCAAGGGCCTGCAGGTGCCGATCTTCCACGTCAACGGGGACGACCCCGAGGCGTGCGTGCGGGTGGCCGAGCTGGCGTTCGAGTACCGCGAGCAGTTCGACCGCGACGTCATCATCGACATGGTCTGCTACCGCCGCCGCGGTCACAACGAGGGCGACGACCCCTCGATGACGCAGCCGCTGATGTACAACCTCATCGAGGCCAAGCGCTCGGTCCGCAAGCTCTACACCGAGACGCTCGTGGCGCGCGGGGACCTCACGATCTCCGACGCCGAGCAGGCGCTGCAGGACTACCAGTCGCAGCTGGAGCGGGTGTTCGCCGAGACGCGGGAGGACGGCTACGCACCGGCTCCCCCGGAGGCCGAGGCCGTCAAGGGCCTGGAGCGGCCGGAGTCGCAGCTCGAGGACGCGGGCGTCATGGTCGGCTGGAAGACCGCCGTCGACGCCGGCACGCTCGAGCGCATCGGCCGCGCCCACGTGCGGCCCCCCGAGGGCTTCACGGTCCACCCGAAGCTCGCGCAGCTGCTGGCCAAGCGCGAGCAGATGTCCCGCGAGGGCGGGATCGACTGGGGCTACGGCGAGCTGCTGGCCTTCGGGTCGCTGCTCATCGAGGGCACGCCAGTGCGCCTGGCCGGGCAGGACTCGCGCCGCGGCACCTTCGTGCAGCGCCACGCGGTCATGCACGACCGCGAGACCGGTGCCGAGTGGACTCCGCTGCTGTACCTGTCGGCGGACCAGGCGAAGTTCTGGGTCTACGACTCGTCGCTCTCGGAGTACGCGGCCCTCGGGTTCGAGTACGGCTACTCCGTCGAGCGCCCGGACGCCCTGGTGCTCTGGGAGGCGCAGTTCGGCGACTTCGTGAACGGCGCGCAGACGATCATCGACGAGTTCATCTCGTCCGCCGAGCAGAAGTGGGCTCAGCGGTCCTCCGTCGTGCTCCTCCTGCCGCACGGGTACGAGGGCCAGGGGCCCGACCACTCGTCGGCGCGCATCGAGCGGTTCCTGCAGCTCGCGGCCGAGGACAACATGACGATCGCGCAGCCGTCGACGCCCGCGTCGCACTTCCACCTGCTGCGCCGGCAGGCCTACGCCCGCCCGCGTCGTCCGCTGGTGGTCTTCACGCCGAAGTCGATGCTCCGCCTCAAGGCGGCGTCGTCCGACGTGGAGGAGTTCACCTCGGGCACGTTCCGCCCGGTGATCGGCGACGACCTCGCCGCCGCGAAGGCCGGTCAGGTCACCCGCGTGCTGCTCTGCTCGGGCAAGGTCTACTGGGACCTGCTCGCCCACCGCGTGAAGACGGGCGACGAGCAGACGGCGATCGTCCGGATCGAGCAGCTCTACCCGCTCGACGGCGACGCGGCCCGCGCGGCGCTGGCGCCCTTCGACGGTGCCGAGCTGGTGTGGGTGCAGGACGAGCCGCGCAACCAGGGCCCGTGGACGTTCCTGTCCATGCACCTGCCGCAGCTGCTCGGCCGCACGCTCCGGGTGGTCTCGCGCAAGGAGTCGGCATCGCCGGCCGCCGGGTCCGCGAAGAAGCACCAGGCGCAGCAGGCGACTCTCGTCGAGACCGCCTTCCAGCGCTGACGACGCCAGGCCGAGGCCCGCGCCCCTCCGGGGGTGCGGGCCTCGCCCGTGTCAGCCGACCGCGACCGGCGCGAACGTCCGGCGGTACTGCTGCGGGCTGGTGCCGAGAGTCCGCGCGAAGTGGTGCCGCAGGACCGCCGCCGTGCCGAACCCGCAGAGCCGCGCGATCTCCTCGATGCTCGCGTCGGACCGCTCGAGCATCTCCTGCGCCCGCACGACGCGCTGCCGCGTGATCCAGGCGGCCGGCGTGGTGCCCGTCTCGGCGCGGAACCGGCGCGCGAACGTCCGCTCGGAGACGAAGGCCCGCGCCGCGAGGTCCGGCACGCTCATCTCCTCCTCCAGGTTCTCCACCATCCACGCGAGCAGGGGCGCCAGGGTGTCGGCGTCGCAGGGCAGCGGGGTGTCGACGTACTGCGCCTGCCCGCCGTCGCGGTGGGGCGGGACGACCATGCGACGGGCGACCGCGGAGGCGGCGGCCGCGCCGAGCTCGCGGCGCACCAGGTGCAGGCACGCGTCGATGCCCGCGGCGGTCCCGGCGCTCGTGATCACGCGGTCGTCCTCGACGTAGAGCACCGCGGGGTTGATGCGGGCGTCGGGGAACTGTCGGGCCATCTCGGCGGTGTGCATCCAGTGCGTGGTGCACTGGCGCCCGTCGAGCAGGCCCGCCTGGCCGAGCGCGAACGACCCGCTGCAGATGCTGAGCACCCAGGCGCCGCGCGCGTGGGCGTCGCGCAGCGCGTCGAGGACCACCTCGGGCACGTCGCCGGCGTCGCCGTACGCGGGCACGATGACCAGGTCGACGTCCTTGGTGGCCTCCAGGCCGTGCTCGACGACGATCGAGTAACCGGCCCCCTTCGTCGGGACCACCCCCGGCTCGATGCCGCACAGCGTGAAGTCGAACGACGGGCCGCCGGTGTCCCGGCGGTCGATGCCGAACACCTCGCAGGCGACCCCCAGCTCGAAGGGCGCGACGTTCGGCAGGGCGATGGCGGCGACGGAACGAAGCATCCCGCCAGCATCCGTGCGGAGTGGCGGAATGTCAACGGTGAGCGTCAGTTCTGCCACTCGTGGCGCGTTGTCGCCGAGCGCAGACTTTCTGCCATGACCACCTTCTGGATCGTCCTCGCACTCGCCGCCGCGGCCTGGCTGGTCGCCCGTCTGGTCGTCAACCTGCGCCACGACGGCCTGGGCAGCAGCCGACCCCCGGCATCCCACTCCGACTGGTCGGACGCCTCGTCCGACCTGCCGAGCCACCCGTTCCGCACCGCCGGCTGACCCTCTCGCGACTGGCCCGGCGATGAACCGGCCCTCGTCGCCGCACCCTGAGAGACTGTGCCGACGACGGTCGACAGCCGTCGAGGAACGGTCCGACGGCGAAGGGTGAGGCACGTGGGTGAGCTGCCGCTGAGGCTGGCGGTGGTCGGCGACGAGCTGGTGGCCGGCGCGGGTGACCCCAAGGGGCTGGGCTGGGTGGGCCGCGTGACGGCGCGGACCCCCACGCCGGACCCGCTGACCGTCATGACGCTGGCGGTGCCCGGCGAGACCAGCACGGGGCTCGGCGCGCGGTGGGACGACGAGGTGTCCCGCCGGTTCTCCCCCGAGGCCGACAACCGTCTCGTCGTGGCGCTGGGCCGGGCGGACGTCGCCGCGGGCCTCTCGCTCGCGCGGAGCCGGCTCAACCTGGCGAACATCCTCGACGTCGCCGACCAGCGCCGGATCCCCGCGTTCGTCGTCGGCCCGCCCCCGGGCGGCACCGCCGACGCGGACAAGCTGGCGGACCTATCGGCCGCGTACGCGGACGTCGCGACCCGGCGCCGCGTGCCGTTCGTCGACACCTACACCCCGCTGGCCGCCCACGACCAGTGGCTGGGCGACCTCGCCGCGGGCGACGGAATCCTGCCAGGGCAGGCCGGCTACGGCCTGATGGCGTGGCTGGTGCTGCACACCGGATGGCACGCCTGGCTCGGCCTGCCCGACGACGCCGCCTGACAGCCACCGGATCCAGAGGGTCATCGCAGCGTCCCCCGCACCGCCGTCAGCGCCGAGTCGAGCACGGTCCGCAGGGTGTCGAGCGTCAGCTGTTCGACGGTGCCGCGCGCGTCGGCCCGCCGCAGCTCGGTGCGGACCTCGTCGCGGAACCGGTTGATGATCGCCTCGGCGTCCACGACCCGCACGTGCGAGGTGACCCGCGGGTCGTCGGAGACCCCCGGCGCGTGCGGGACGGCGGCCGCGCGCGCCTGCTGGGCGGCGGCCGCGAGGTCGGCGCGCAGGCCGCGCATCGAGCCCCGCACGTCGTCGCGCACCTGCGCGGCCCGCTCGCGGACCGACTCGGCGATGCCCTCCTCGAGGTTCGCGAGGTCCCCCCGGCGGGCCTCCAGCTCGGCGTAGCCGGCCTCGGTCAGCGCGTACGTGCTCTTGCGCTCCTCGTCGACGCGCATCACCAGGCCCTCCTCCTCGAGCCGGGCGAGGCGCGGGTAGACGGTGCCGGGACTCGGGCGGTAGGTGCCGCCGAAGCGGTCGGACAGCGCGGTGATCAGCTCGTACCCGTGCTTGGGGCCGCTCTCCAGCAGGGAGAGCAGGTAGAGGCGCAGCTGGCCGTGCGCGAAGACAGGCGCCATCATCACTCGGCCCCCGCAGCCGCGCCGCGCAGCACCGTGAGGTGACCCGAGACGGTGCTCGAGGAGACGAAGCACGCGCCGTCGCCCGTGCGCAGGTCGACCTTGCGGTGTCCCGGCGAGCTGCCCTTGTACTCCTCGCCGTCGACGACGAGCCGGCCCGACACGGACTGGCCCTTGACCTGCACGCCCTTGCCGGCGGGCAGGCGCACCGTGACGTCGCCGGAGACGGTCGTGGCCGTCACGCTCGACGTCCCGGAGGTCACGTCGAGGGTCAGCGATCCCGACACGGAGTTCGCCTGCACCAGGCTGAGCTCGCCGGACGCGGCCAGCTCGCCCGAGACCGAGTGGAGCTGGAGGTCGCCGTGGTGGTCGCGGACGACGATCTCGCCGGACACCGTCTTGGCCCCGAGCCGACCACGCGTGCCGTCGGTGATGAGCGTGCCCGAGACCGTCGACACCGAGGCGTCCTCCTCGATCCCCGCCAGCAGCCCGTCGGCCGTCACCGTGCCCACCTTGGCGTGCACGTCGCGCGGCACCGCGATGTGCACGTCGGCGCGGTCCTTGCCGCGGAAGTTGCGGAACTTCTCGAGGAAGCCGTCCCAGCCGCCCAGCGTGAACTGGTAGCCCACCCGGAGCTCCCCGTCCGCGAGGCTGACCTCGAGCGGACGGCCGTCGACGTCGTGCACCTCGATGCGCGCGCCGGGACCGTCGTGCGCGACGACGTCGACCCGGCCCGCGACCAGCTGCACGCGCAGGCTGGTGATCTTCTCGATCTCGATGATCTGCGGGCCGGCGACGACCCAGGACTCCGAAGCCATGATGCTCTCCCATTCGCGATATATCTCGTTCCGTCAGACACGTTATATCGCGTTCCCTCGGGGAGCAAGCCCTACGCGACATATCGCGTCTCGGACACGCCAGAGGCCCGTGACCGAGACGGTCACGGGCCTCTGCGGGAGGGGTCCTAGGAGACGAGCCCGGCCTGCCGGAGCTCGACGGTGAGGTCGTGCGGGCTGGTCGACGCGGAGAGCGCCTCGTCGTACGTGATGACGTCGTCGCGCACCAGCTGGAACAGGTGCTGGTCGAACGTCTGCATCTTGTAGAAGTCGCCCTCCTTGATCAGGTCGATCAGGGGCGGGGCGTCCTCGGGGTCCAGGATGGCGTCGCGCGTGCGGCCGGTGTTCACCATGACCTCGATGGCCGGGCGCCGGCCGGTGCCGTTGGCCAGGCGGACGAGGCGCTGGGACACGATGCCGCGCAGGGCCTGGGCCAGCGCGATGCGGACCTGCTTCTGCTCGTGCGGCGGGAAGAAGTCGATGATGCGGTTGATCGTCTCGGCCGCGTCGATGGTGTGCAGCGTGGACAGCACCAGGTGGCCGGTCTCGGCCGCCGACAGGGCCGCGCGGACCGTCTCCACGTCACGCATCTCCCCGACGAGGATCACGTCGGGGTCCTGGCGCATCGCGGCGCGCAGCGCGACCGTGAAGTCGGCGGTGTCCTGCCGCACCTCGCGCTGCGACACGATCGACTTCTTGTCCTGGTGCAGGATCTCGATCGGGTCCTCGATGGTGACGATGTTGACCTCGCGCAGCGTGTTGATGAGGTCGACCATCGACGCCAGCGTCGTCGTCTTGCCGGAGCCGGTCGGGCCGGTCACGAGGACCAGGCCGCGGGGCTCGAGCGCGAGCTCGCCGACGACCTCGGGCAGCGACAGCTCGGCGAGCGCCTGCGCGCCGACGGCGACCCGTCGGAAGACCATCCCGTACGTGCCGCGCGCCTGGTAGGCGTTGACGCGGAACCGGCCGACGCCCGACACCGAGTAGGCGAAGTCGGCCTCGTGGTGCTCGCGGAACTTGTCGACGAGGTCGTCGGGCAGGACCTCCTCGAGCATCCGCTCGGTGTCCGCCGGCGTGAGGTCGGGCACCTGGAGCTTGCGCAGCCGACCGTCGACGCGCACGCGGGGCGCGGACCCGACCTTGCAGTGCAGGTCGGAGCCGCCCGTGCTCGCGAGGGCGTGCAGGAAGGGGATCACGGACTGCGTCGACTGGCTCACCCCGTAGTCATCGGACGGGAGGCGCTGTGACTTGAGCGTCCGCAAGATGTGGGACCATGGGACGAGTCCGGCGCGCAGCACGGGCGCCGACAACCGAGGAGATCCCATGAGCAAGCGAGGCCGCAAGCGCCGTTCCCGCAAGGGCAGCGCCGCGAACCACGGCAACCGTCCCAACGCCTGAGCGTTCGGCGACAGCCAGTCAGAAGGCCCGGGCAGCAGCAGCTGCACCGGGCCTTCGTCTGTCTGTGAGAGGTCTCAGTCGAGCGTCACGCGCATGACGGTCAGCTGCTCGTGGATGCGGACGCGCAGGCTGTCCGGCGCCGCCTCCTGGCAGCCGCGCTTGACCAGCGTCTTCACGACGACGTCGACGTCGTACTCCTCGAGGCAGCCCTGGCACTCGGCCAGATGAGCCCGGACGGTCTCGGCGTCCGGCGCCCCCAGCTCGGCGTCCAGGTACTCCCAGAGCCGGTCCAGCGCGTCCGCGCAGTTGTTGCCGCACGTGCCCACGGCCAGGATCGCCGGCAGCTCTGCCTCGTCCTGCCACTCGCTCATCGTTCGCCCTCCGGTGCGGTCGGGGCCGCCGCCACCAGGCCACGCCCCCGCGCGTAGTCCGACAGCATGTCGCGCAGCTGCGCGCGCCCGCGGTGCAACCGGGACATCACCGTCCCGATCGGCGTCCCCATGATCTCGGCGATCTCCTTGTACGCGAAGCCCTCGACGTCCGCGAGGTACACCGCGATCCGGAACTCCTCCGGGAGACGCTGCAGCGCGTCCTTGATGTCGGAGTCCGGGAGGTGGTCGAGCGCCTCGGCCTCGGCGGACCGCAGGCCCCTCGACGTGTGCGACTCGGCGCGGGCCAGCTGCCAGTCCTCGATCTCCTCGGAGCGGGACTGCTGCGGCTCGCGCTGCTTCTTGCGGTACGAGTTGATGTACGTGTTGGTGAGGATGCGGTACAGCCACGCCTTGAGGTTGGTGCCTGGGCGGTACTGGTGGAAGGCGGCGAACGCCTTGGCGAACGTCTCCTGGACCAGGTCCTCGGCGTCGGCCGGGTTGCGCGTCATGCGCAGGGCAGCGCCGTACAGCTGGTCCAGGTAGACCAGCGCCTCGGCCTCGAACCGCTCGGTGCGTGCCGCGTCGTCCTCGGACTCGGGCGCGCGGTGGGTGTCCTCGCTCATCGCGGTCGAGCCTAGCCCCGCGGGCTGTGCGCCACCGACCGGGGTGGGCGACGCCACATTCACCCGGACGTCGTGCATCTGCGGGGGCCGCTGGGTCGGAATGGTGTCCACGGGGATACCGATCGCCCAGCCGGTCGCGGGCGACGGGACAGGTCGCGTCTCGGTGGCGCAGCTCATGGTGGGCACAACGGCGCCAGGCCGCGGGCCATTCCCGCTCGTGCCAAGCCTGTGGTCGCGCACTAGGTTGGCGGCATGACTGTCAGCACCGACGAGTCCACCTTCCTGCGCCTGCTGCGCGAGCAGATCGGCCACGAGTTCGACGCCCACCAGCAGTACGTGGCGATCGCCGTCTGGTTCGACGGGCAGGACCTCCCCCAGCTGGCCCGGCACTACTACCGGCAGGCGATCGAGGAGCGGAACCACGCGCTGATGATCGTGCAGTACCTGCTCGACCGGGACCTCGCCGTCGAGATCCCGGCCGGTGCCCCGGTGCGCAACGACTTCACGCAGGTCACCGACCCCATCGGGCTCGCCCTCAAGCAGGAGAAGCAGGTGACGTCGCAGATCGAGGCGATCTTCGCGGCGGCGCGCGCGGAGGGCGACGCGCTGGGCGAGCAGTTCCTGCTCTGGTTCCTCAAGGAGCAGGTGGAAGAGGTCGCCTCCGCCACGACGCTGCTCACCGTCGCCACGCGTGCCGGCGACAACCTGTTCGATCTCGAGAACTACGTCGCCCGGGAGCAGATCGGTGACGCCGGCGAGTCCGCCGACGCGCCGTCCGCCGCCGGCGGAGCCCTGTAGGAGGAGCTGCTGTGCTGCTGCGCCGTCTCGCACGTCCCCTGTTCGCCTCGTGGTTCGTCAGCGAGGGGCTCGACGTCGTCCGCCATCCCGCCGCCCACACCGCCGACGCCCGCGGCGCCCTGACAACGCTGCGCTCGCGGCTGCCGGAGAACGTCCGCCAAGGCCCCGCCGGTGAGGCGCTCGGTTACGAGGTCAGCGACCGCCAGCTGACCACCATCGTGCAGGTGCACGGCTTCGCCCTGGCCGGCGCGGGCGTGCTGCTCGCGGTCGGCAAGGCGCCCCGCACCGCGGCCCTCGCGCTCGCCGCCCTGACGGCTCCGCTCGTCCTGGTCAACCTGCCGCTCAAGCGGGTCAAGGGTGAGGACCCGGCCGTGCGCAAGGCACGCAAGGACCGCTTCGTGCGGGCGCTCGCGTTCACCGGCGGCGCGCTGATCGCCGGCATCGACCTCGAGGGCAAGCCGGGCATCAGCTGGCGCGTGCAGAAGGCCCGCGCGGAGCACGCGGCGGCGAAGACGTCGGACTGAGACGTTCGCCGACGTCGTCGGCACCCCGACTAACCTGGGCGCCATGGATCTCTGGCCCGCGCCGCTCGCCGACGGCCCGCTCGACGCGCTCGTGGACGTCCCGGGCTCGAAGTCGCTGACCAACCGGTACCTGGTGCTGGCCGCGCTGGCCGACGCCCCCGGTCGCCTCCGCGGGGCGCTCCGCTCGCGCGACACCCGGCTGATGGCCGAGGCCCTCGCCGGCCTGGGCGCCCGCGTCGACGAGGACGGCAGCGACTGGGTGGTCACGCCGGGTCCCGTCCTGGGGTCGACCCAGGTCCACTGCGGCCTCGCCGGGACCGTCATGCGGTTCCTGCCGGCGGTGGCGGCGCTGGCCGACGGGCCGGTCCGGTTCGACGGCGACGAGTCGGCGCTCGCCCGGCCCATGGGACCCGTGCTGACCGCGCTGCGCACGCTCGGCGTCCGGGTCGAGGAGCACGGCGAGCCCGGGCACCTGCCGTTCACGGTGCACGGCCACGGCTCGCTCGTCGGCGGCCAGGTCGACGTGGACGCCTCCGCGTCCAGCCAGTTCGTGTCCGGTCTCCTGCTCGCCGCCGCGCGGTTCGAGCGCGGGCTGACCCTGCGGCACACCGGGCGGACCCTGCCGAGCCTGCCGCACATCGAGATGACCGTCGCGGTGCTGCGCGAGGCGGGCGTCGAGGTCGACGACTCGCGGCCTGCGATCTGGCGGGTGGAGCCGGGCGCGATCGCCGGTCGGGACGTGCGCGTCGAGCCCGACCTGTCGAACGCGGCGCCGTTCCTCTGCGCCGCGTTGGTGGCCGGCGGCACGGTGCGCGTCCCGGGCTGGCCCGCCGCCACGACCCAGCCCGGCGGCCTCCTGCCCGGCATTCTCGAGCGCATGGGCGCGACGAGCCGGCTGGACGGCGACGTGCTGAGCGTGACGGGGACGGGCACGGTGCACGGGGTCGACCTGGACCTGCACGCGGCCGGCGAGATCGCGCCGACCATCGCCGGGCTCGCGGCGCTGGCCGACTCCCCCACCCGGCTGCGCGGGATCGCGCACCTGCGCGGCCACGAGACCGACCGGCTCGCCGCGCTCGCCGCCGAGATCACGCGGCTGGGCGGCCAGGCGGAGCAGACGTCCGACGGGCTCGTCATCACGCCGCGCCCGCTCACCGGGGGCACGTGGCGGACGTACGAGGACCACCGCATGGCCACGGCCGGCGCGCTGGTGGGGCTGCGCGTGCCGGGCGTCGAGGTCGAGGACGTCGCGACCACCGCGAAGACCCTGCCGGACTTCGTCGGCCTCTGGGGCGGCATGCTCGCCGGTTCGGCCGTGCTCGCCTGATGGGTGCGCGGCGCTACGACGAGCGCGACGTCCGCATCCGTCCGGGTCGCGGGTCACGTCCGCGGACCAAGCAGCGCCCCGAGCACGCCGACGCCGAGGTGGCGCTGGTGACGGCGGTCGACCGGGGCCGGTACGCCATCCTCGTCGACCCCGACGGGCCCGACGAGCGCGTGGCGATCGCGATGAAGGCGCGCGAGCTGGGCCGCGACCGGGTGGTGCCGGGCGACCGGGTGGACATCGTCGGCGACACGTCGGGCGACGAGGGGTCGCTGTCCCGGATCGTGCGCATCGGCGAACGACGCACGGTGCTGCGCCGCACGGCCGACGACACCGACCCGGTCGAGCGGATCATCGTCGCCAACGCCGACCAGCTGGTGATCGTCACGGCGCTGGCCGACCCGGAGCCGCGCACGCGCATGATCGATCGCTGCGTCGCAGCCGCCTACGACGCCCGCATGGACGCCCTGCTCGCGCTGACCAAGGCCGACCTGGCGGACCCCGCGGAGCTGGTCGGCATGTACGCCCCGATCGGCGTCGAGGTCGTGGTCACCAGCGCGGAGAAGTCGACGGGTGGCCGGATCATCCACGGGCTCGACGACGTGCGCGCCGCGCTCGAGGGCAAGACGTCGGTGCTGGTCGGGCACTCGGGCGTCGGCAAGTCGACGCTGGTCAACGCGCTGGTGCCCGGGACGTACCGCGCCGTGGGCGTCGTCAACGACGTGACCGGCCGCGGGCGGCACACGTCGAGCTCGGCGGTCGCCCTGCGCGTGCCGGGGACGAGCAAGCCGACGTGGGTCATCGACACCCCGGGCGTGCGGTCGTTCGGGCTCGCGCACGTGGACCCGCAGCACCTGCTGGGCGCCTTCGCCGACCTCGCCGCGGTCGCCGAGGAGTGCCCGCGGGGCTGCACGCACGCCGACGACGCCCCCGACTGCGCGCTGGATGAGTGGGTGGCCGCGTCCCCCGACGACGTCACGCGCGAGGCCCGCTCCGCGCGCGTCGAGTCGTTCCGTCGGCTGCTGGCCAGCCGGCTGGGCACCGGCGAACCGGACAACCGGGAGCCCGCACGTCCCTGACGTGCACCGACGACCCACTACCGTGTCGGGCATGAGCCTGCGTCCCGGGTACGACGACGACCTGCGCCTCGCCCACGTGATCGCGGACCAGGTCGACTCGCTGACCATGGCCCGGTTCAAGTCGCAGGACCTGCGGGTGGAGACCAAGCCCGACCTGACKCCCGTGTCCGACGCCGACAAGACCGCCGAGGAGATCGTCCGGGGCCAGCTGTCCCGGGCGCGTCCCCGCGACGCGGTGCACGGCGAGGAGATGGGCGACACCGGCCACGGACCGCGGCGCTGGGTCATCGACCCGATCGACGGGACCAAGAACTTCGTCCGCGGTGTGCCCGTGTGGGCCACGCTCATCGGCCTCCTGGACGGCGACCAGGTGGTGGTCGGCCTGGTGAGCGCACCCGCGCTCGGGCGCCGCTGGTGGGCCGCCCAGGGCTCCGGGGCGTGGACCGGCAAGTCGCTGGCCGCGGCGAGCCAGCTGCGCGTGTCGGGCGTGGACCGGCTCGAGGACGCGTCGCTGTCCTACTCGTCGCTGAGCGGCTGGGAGGAGCGCGGGCAGCTGGACGCGTTCCTCGACCTGACCCGACGCACCTGGCGCACCCGCGCCTACGGCGACTTCTGGTCGCACGTGCTCGTCGCCGAGGGCGCCGTGGACCTGTCCGCCGAGCCGGAGCTCGCGCTGCACGACATGGCGGCGCTCGTGCCCATCGTGACGGAGGCCGGCGGGACGTTCACGTCGATCCGCGGCGTGCCCGGGCCGTTCGGCGGCTCCGCACTGGTGTCCAACGGGCTGCTGCACGAGGCCGCACTCGAGCTGCTGGACCCCCTGCCCGACGCGTGACGTCGCCAGACGCCCACGTCCGCGGCACGATCGGTGCCATGAGCACCGACAACCGGGACGACCGCGCCGCCTCCTTCGAGCACGCCGCGGACGTCTACCAGGCGACCCGACCGGGCTACCCCGACGACGCGGTCCGGTGGTCCGTCCCCGCGGACGCCCGGGACGTGCTGGACCTCGCAGCCGGGACCGGCAAGCTGACCGAGCGCCTCGTGGCGCTCGGCTGGCACGTGGTGGCGGTCGAGCCGTCCGACGCCATGCGGGCCGAGCTGCGCAAGGCCCTGCCGGACGTCGAGGCGCACCCGGGCACCGCGGAAGCCATGGACCTGCCCGACGCCTGCGTGGACGCCGTGACGATCGCGCAGGCGTGGCACTGGGTCGACCCGCCCTCCGCGTCGGCGGAGATCGCCCGAGTCCTGCGGCCGGGCGGGCAGGTGGCAGCGATCTGGAACGTCCGTGACCAGGCCGCCGACTGGGTGGCCAGGTGGACCGAGATCGTGCACACCGGCGACAGCATCGGAGGCACGCTCGCCTACGGCGAGCCGCAGCTGGGCGACCGCTTCACCGAGGTGGAGCACGCCACGTTCCGCTGGCAGCACTCGCTTCCAGCACGTGACGTCCGCCGGCTCGCGGAGAGCCGGAGCCACGTCATCCTCCTGCCGCCCGACGAGCGAGCTGCCCTCCTCGGCGCGGTCGACGAGCTCGTCGCCACGCACCCCGACCTGCGCGGGCGCGACGTCATCGAGGTGCCGTACGCCACCGAGTGCTACCGGGCGCGGCTCCGCTGACCCTCGGGCGGTTGCCGTCGTCGGAGCCGCCGCTGCTGCGCGGCGAGGTACGCGCGCGCCCGTCGCTGGCCGCCGCGCTCGACGATGACCTGCTCGAGCGCGGCGAGCGACCGGGTGATCGCCGCCTCGTCCGGCAGCCAGCCGCGGCGCCCGCACTCGTCGAGCCACTCGACGACCCCACGGTGCCCGCGCTCGGCGTTGCAGCGCCGACAGGCGGGCACCTCGTTCTCCAGCCACGACGGTCCGCCCTTGACCCGCGGCACGAGGTGCTCGCGCGTCGGCGGGAGGAGCGGTCCGAACGCGCGACCGCACCACACGCAGCGCGCGCCGTCCCGCTCGACAGCGAGCCGCAGGCGCTCCGAGCGAGCCGGCTGGTGCGACGGATCCTGCCTCACCCGGTCGACGGTACGTCCGGATCGCCGGGCGTGCGCCTACAGACCCAGCGCCGCCGGGAGCTCGTCGAGCGACGTCACGACGACCACGCCGGCATCGGCGATCTCGTCGTCGCTGATCGGGACCCGGCGACCGCCGGGTCGGTCCAGCCACACGCCGACCAGGCCGGCGGCCCGTGCGGCCGCGGCGTCGACGTCGAGCTCGTCGCCGACGTACGCCGTGCGCTCGGGGGCGGTGCCGAGCAGGCGGCAGGCCTCGAGGAACACCCGCGGGTCGGGCTTGCCGAAGCCGAGGGTGTCGACGCCGACGAGCATCGGCACCCGGTCGAGCAGGGCGGCCCGATCCAGCTTGCGGGTCTGGTACGCCACGGCCGCGTTGGACAGCGCGCCGACCGCCAGGCCGGCCGCCAGCAGCCGGTCGACCACCGCGTCGACGTCGTCGTGCGCCGACCAGGCGCCCGAGAACTCCGCCTCGAACGTCTCGTCCCAGCGCGCGAAGCCGGCGTCGTCCAGCGCGGGCCCGCCGAACCGCTCGTGCAGCTCGTTCGCGCGCGCCATCCGCTGCTCGGTGTACCCGACCTCGCCGCGCGTGTACGCCGCGTAGTGCCCGCCGACGTCCGCCCGCCAGACCGTCACCAGCTCCGCGTGCCGGTCTTCGGGCAGGTCCGGCAGGTAGCGGCGGGCGACGCCGGCCAGCGCGTGGCCGAACGCCCCGCGCGTGTCGACGAGGGTGTCGTCGATGTCGAAGAGGACGCCGTCGAGCTGCATCACAGGGTCGCGCGCAGGCCGGCGATCCGCGCGAGCGTCGACTCCTTGCCCAGGATCTCCATGGACTCGAACAGCGGCGGCGAGATGCGGCGGCCGCTCAGCGCGACGCGCAGCGGCGTGAACGCGAACCGCGGCTTGATGCCGAGCCCGTCGACGAGCGCCGCCTGCAGGGCCTCCTGCGTCGTCGTCGTCGTGAAGTCGTCGAGCCCCGCGAGCGCCGCCGCGGCGGCGTCCAGCACGGGCGCGGAGTCCTCCCGCAGGGCGCCGCGGGCGTCGTCCGCGATCTCGAGCGCGTCGTCCGCGACGAACAGGAAGCCGAGCATCCCCACGACCTCGCCCAGCAGCGTGATGCGCTCCTGGATCAGGGGCGCGCCCGCGTCGAGCAGCGCGCGGTGGGCCGGCTCGAGGTCGGCGTACGCGTCGGTGGGCACCAGGTGCGCGCGGTGCAGGTACGGGACCAGGCGGTCGCGGAAGTCGTCGGGCGCGAGCATCCGGATGTGCGCGGAGTTGATGGCCTCGGCCTTCTTGAGGTCGAAGCGCGCGGGGTTGGGGTTGACGTCGGCGACGTCGAAGGCCGCCGTCATCTCCGCCATCGTGAAGATGTCCCGGTCCGGCCCGATCGACCAGCCCAGCAGGGCGAGGTAGTTCAACAGGCCCTCCGGCGTGAAGCCGTTGTCCCGGTGCAGGAACAGGTTGGACTCCGGGTCGCGCTTCGAGAGCTTCTTGGTGCCCTCGCCGAGCACCGACGGCAGGTGGCCGAACACCGGCATCACCGTCGCCACCTCGATGTCGAGCAGGGCCCGGTACAGCGCGATCTGCCGGGGCGTCGACGACAGGAGGTCCTCGCCCCGCAGCACGTGCGTGATGCCCATGAGGGCGTCGTCCACCGGGTTGACCAGCGTGTACAGCGGCTGGCCGTTGGCGCGGACGATCACGAAGTCGGGCACGGACCCGGCCTTGAACGTGATCTCGCCGCGCACCAGGTCGGTGAACGTGATGTCCTCGTCCGGCATCCGCAGTCGCAGGACCGGCTCGCGGCCTTCGGCGCGGAACGCCGCCCTGTCCTCGTCGGAGAGGTCGCGGTCCGCACCGTCGTAGCCGAGCTTCGGGTCCCGCCCCGCCGCCCGGTGGCGCGCCTCGATCTCCTCAGGCGTCGAGAACGACTCGTACACGTGGCCGCCCTCGACCAGGCGGCGCACCACGTCGGCGTACAGGTCCATGCGCTGCGACTGCCGGTACGGCTCGTGCGGGCCGCCCACCTCGACGCCCTCGTCCCAGTCCAGCCCGAGCCACCGCAATGCGTCCAGCAGCTGCAGGTAGGACTCCTGCGAGTCCCGCGCGGCGTCGGTGTCCTCGACCCGGAACACGAACGTGCCGCCCGTGTGGCGTGCGTACGCCCAGTTGAACAGCGCCGTGCGGACCATGCCGACGTGCGGCAGACCGGTGGGCGAGGGGCAGAAGCGGACGCGCACAGCAGAGCCGGGAGAGGAAGTCACGGGCTCCAGATTAGTGGCGGCGCAGGACCGGGTTGCGCAGCGTGCTCGCCTGTCCGCGACGTTCGTCCGCCCGAGCTAGTGCCGGCGCAGGACCGGGTTGCGCAGCGTCCCGATCTCCTCGACCTCGATCTCCACGACATCCCGGTCCACGATCGGGCCCACGCCCGCGGGGGTGCCGGTGAGGATGACGTCGCCCGGCAGGAGCGTGAACACCTCGGAGATGTACGACACGAGGTACGCCGAGTCGAAGATCATCTGGGAGGTGCGGCCGTCCTGCGTCGTCGTGCCGTTGACGCGGGCGCGGACGAACAGGTCGTCGACGTCGAGGCCCGGCACGATCCACGGGCCGATCGGGCAGGAGCCGTCGAAGCCCTTGGCGCGGGTCCACTGGGAGTCGGCGCGCTGGACGTCGCGCGCGGTGACGTCGTTGGCCACGGTGTACCCGAAGACGTGGTCGAGGGCACGGTCCGCGGGGACGTCCTTGGTGACCTTGCCGATGACGATGGCCAGCTCGGCTTCGTGGTCCACGTGCTCGGTCCAGTCGGGCAGGACGATCGGGTCGTCCGGCCCGATGATCGACGTGTTGGGCTTGAGGAAGAGCAGCGGCGCCGCGGGGACCTCGTTGCCCAGCTCGGCGGCGTGCGCGGCGTAGTTGCGGCCGACCCCGATGATCTTGGACCGCGGGATCACGGGGGCCAGCAGGCGGACGCTGTCGTCGTCGAGCCGGATCTGCTCGCCCGTCGGCTGGACGGGCGTGTAGAGCGGGTCACCCGTGATGACCACGAGCTCCTCGGAGCCGGGGGCTCCGTCGACCAGGGCGTAGCGGGGGTCTCCCCCGGTGGTGAACCTCGCGATGCGCATGTCGGCAGCCTAGGTCAGGCGCGCGCGAGCACCTCGCCGTGGAGCACCGCGAACCAGCCCTCGGGCTGAGCGCCCCACTCGCGCCAGGCGTCGGCCAGCAGCTCCAGGCCGACCTCGTCGGCGAGCCCGTGCGCGATGGCCTGCGCGGCGAAGTTGGAGGCGACCGAGCGGTCCGCCCAGAGGCTGGCCCACCACGTCCGGTCCTCCGGGGTGGCGTAGCACCAGACGCCGGCGCTGGGGACGATGCCCGCCGGGTCGAAGCCGGCCTCGCGGACCCACGACAGCAGCTTGCGGCCGGCGTTGGCGTCGGCCTCGTTGGCCTGCGTGACCTCGTGGTACAGCTCGCGCCACTCGTCGAGGCCGTTCGACTGCGGGTACCAGGTCATGCCGGAGTAGTCGGCGTCCCGCACGGCGACGATGCCGCCCGGCTTGGTGACGCGGCGCATCTCCCGGAGGGCAGCGATGGGGTCGGTGAGGTGCTGCAGCACCTGGTGCGCGTGGACCACGTCGAAGGCGTCGTCGGGGAACGGCAGCTCGTAGGCGTCGGCCACCTGGAACGTCACGTTGTCCGCGCCGGCGTCCGCGGCGGCCTTCTGCGCGATCTCGACGACGGCCGCTGACGTGTCCACGCCGACGACCTCACCGGGCTCCAGGCGCGCCGCGAGGTCGATGGTCACGGACCCCGGGCCGCAGCCCACGTCGAGCAGGCGGGTACCCGGCACGAGGGCGGGCAGCAGGTACGCGGCGGAGTTCTCGGCGGTGCGCCACCGGTGCGAGCGCAGCACGGACTCGTGGTGCCCGTGGGTGTACACGTCGGGGTGCGTCGGAGAGTTCACATCGAACTGTAATCATCCGAGAGGGGGAGAGTTCAACAATCGGAACGAACCGTTTCGACATGCGAGATTCCGCGGCTCGCTAGCATCCGAGCATGCGCCGGATCGTCGGGATCGACGTCGCCAGGGGCCTGGCCGTGCTCGGGATGATGACCGCGCACGTCGGTCCCGACGACCCCTACGGCTTCTCCGAGCTGGCCGACGGACGGCCGGCCTCGCTGTTCGTCGTGCTCGCTGGCCTGTCGCTCGGCCTACTGTCCGGCGGCGCCTCCCCCGTCACGGGGACCCGGCTCGTCCAGGCGCGCGTCCGCATCCTGGTGCGTGCGCTGCTGCTGTTCGCGCTCGGGGAGCTCCTGGTCCTGCTCGCGACGCCGGTCGCCGTGATCCTGCCGACGTACGGCCTGCTCTTCGCGCTCGGCTGCCTCGCGCTGCGCTGGTCGCGCGCGGCCCTGCTCACCGCGGCCGGGGTGGTCGCCGTGCTCGGGCCGCCGCTCGGCCAGAGCATCGCCGCCGAGCTGGAGGGTCGGCCCGCCACGACTCTCGTCGCCCTGGCGACCGGACACTTCTACCCCGCGATCGTCTGGCTGGCCTACCTGCTGTTCGGGCTCGCCATCGGCCGCAGCGACCTGCGCGACCGCTCGCTGCGCGCCATCGGTTCCCTCGTCGGCGTGGGCCTCGCGATCCTCGGGCACGGCGGGTCGTGGGTCGCGCTGCACGTCCTGCACTGGCCCACAGGTCTGGCGACGAGCGAGCCGCACTCGTCGACCACGTTCGAGGTCGTCGGCAACGTCGGCGTCGCCCTCCTCGTGATCGCCGCGTCGCTCGCCCTCGCGGAGCGGTGGCCCGGCGTCCTGGCGCCGCTGGCGGCCGTCGGGTCGCTCGCGCTCACCGCCTACACCGTGCACATCGTCGTCATCGCGGCCCTGGGGCGGACCGTCGTCTACGACCCGACCCTCGTCGTCTGGCTCGTGTTCGTGCTCACCACGGTCGCGCTGTGCTGGCTCTGGGCCACGACCCTCGGGCGCGGGCCGCTCGAGTGGGTGCTGCACCGGGTGTCGACCAGCGCGGCCGACGTGGCGCCGGACGAGCTGCCGGCCAACCAGCCGGTCAGCCGCTGACGAGCGCGAGCACCGCGAAGACCACGGCGAGCAGCGGGAACGTGCCCTGGGTCGCGGCGGCGCGGGCCATGCTGCGGTTCGTCGCGACGAGCACGAGCGCGGCGGCGAGCATCGAGCCGCAGGCGAGAAGGATCAGCGCGAGACCTACGGTCTCCTGGCCCGCGAGCGCGAGAACGGCGCCGACGAGCGCGCCGACGGCCAGGAACAGGTTGTAGAAGCCCTGGTTGTAGGCCCACGGCTTCACCGCGGGCACGTCCTGCGTGCGGGTCTGGAACCGGGCGTGCACGTCGGGCCGCTCGAACAGCAGCGACTCGTAGGCGAAGAACAGGACGTGCAGCAGCGCGGCGAGCACGGCGAAGACGGACGCGAGGATGACCACGGGGGCAGTCTGGCAGGTTCGCCTACCCTGGACGCGTGACCGTGACCGCTCCCCCCGTGCTCGACGCCGCGACCTGGTCGTCGCGCGCCGCCGCGCACGCGGAGCGCGCCGACGCGTTCACCGCCGCCCGACGCGAGCGCCGCTCGCGCCAGCAGAAGCACGCGATCGAGGACTTCCTGTTCGAGTACTACCCGGTGTCGCCCGCGGCGCTGCGTCGCTGGCACCCCGGGGTCGGCGTCGGGCTCGAGGCGCCCGCGCCGCACGCCGGGTGGCGGTGGTACCGGGAGGCGGCCGGCGTCGTCGAGCTGGACGCCGCGGCGTTCGTCGCCGAGCGCGGCGACGCGGTCCGCTTCATCCACGGGCTGCTCACCGCGACGCTCGGTCGCCCGGCGCTCACCGGCTGCTTCGGCCTCCACGAGTGGGCGATGGTCTACCGCGAGGCCGACGAGCACCGGCACCCGCTCCCCCTGCGGCTCGGGTCGGCCGGCACCGACGCGGTGGTCGAGACCCACAAGATCCGGTGCACGCACTTCGACGCCTACCGGTTCTTCACCCCCGAGGCCGTGGACCGCAACACGCTGCGGCCGACGCGCGACTCCATGACCGCGATGGAGCAGCCCGGCTGCCTGCACGCCGGGATGGACGTCTACAAGTGGGCGACGAAGCTGGGTCCGGCCGTGCCCGGCGACCTGCTGCTCGACTGCTTCGCGCTCGCCCGGGACATCCGGACGCTCGACATGCAGGCGTCGCCGTACGACGTGACCACCTACGGCCTGGATCCCGTCGCGATCGAGACCCCCGACGGCAAGGCCGAGTACGTCGCGCGGCAGCGCGGGTTCGCCGACCGGGGGAACGTCCTGCGCGAGCGGCTGGTCGTGGTGTGCGAGGCCGTGCTGGCCTGACGGTCGACCGTACGATGCGATCAGTCGACCGCGAAGGAGAGCAGGCGATGCCCGACCCCGCGCAGCTGCTGCTCGTCGAGGACGACCGCCAGCTCGCGTCCATGCTCGAGCAGATCCTGGTCGGCGAGGGGTACGAGGTCGACGTCGCGCGGGACGGCCAGCGGGGGCTGCACCTCGGCCTGACCCGCACCTATGACGTCATCGTGCTCGACCGGGGGCTGCCCGCCATCGAGGGCCTCGACCTGCTGGGCCGGCTGCGGTCGAAGGGCGTGGTCACGCCTGCGCTGGTGCTCTCGGCGCTGGGCAACCCCGCGGACCGGGTCGCCGGGCTGGATGCCGGCGCCGAGGACTACATGAGCAAGCCGTTCGACGTCGACGAGCTGGCCGCGCGGCTCCGCGCGCTGCGGCGGCGGCGCTACGAGCACGCGACGTCGCTGCCCGTCCCCGCCGGGACGCTCGACGTGGACACGCGCCAGGTCACGCTCGCGTCGGGCGACCTTGTGGACCTCTCGGAGCGCGAGTGCTCGCTGCTCGAGCTGCTCGCGCGGCACCCCCGGCAGGTGTTCAGCAGGGCCGAGATCCTGGACCGGGTGTTCACCCAAGCCGAGGACGAGGGCGTCGTCGACACCTACGTGTACTACGTGCGGCGCAAGCTGGGTCGGGCGAGCGTCGCGACCGTCCGGGGCGCGGGGTACAGGTTGGGGGCCGGGTGACCACCGAGCCCGCCACCGGGGCGGAGCGCGACGCCCTGCGGCGGACGGCTCGTCGGCTCGGGGTGCAGACCGCGCTCCTGGTCCTCGGGTGCCTCGTGGTCGTGGGGGTGGCGGTGCTCCTCGTGGTCACCCGGGCCCAGGCCGAGTCGGCCACGGCCCGGCTCGAGGGCGCGGTCCACTCGATCGACGACGCCCACGACGCCCCGCCCGGCATGTGGGTCGCCGTCGCGTCGCAGCGTGGGCTGTCGGCCTCCGACGAGCTACCGGACAGCCTCCCCGACCTCGACGTGATGCGGCAGGTGGCCAGGTCGGGCGAGGACGTGTGGAGCACGGCACCCACCGACGCCGGCACGGTCCGCGTGCTCACGGGCAGCCACGAGGGGACGGTCGTGCAGGCGGCGCTGGACCCCACCGAGACGCGCGAGGAGCTGGCCCGGCTCGCCGCCGCCCTGCTGGCCGCGAGCGCGCTCGGCGTCCTGCTCGCGGGGCTCGGCGCGGTGTGGCTGACGCGCCGGGCGGTGCAGCCGATGGTGGCCGCGCTCGCCCTGCAGCGGCGGTTCGTCGCCGATGCGAGCCACGAGCTGCGCACCCCCCTGACGCTGCTCTCGACCCGCGCGCAGCTGCTCGACCGGCACCTGAGCGCCGACTGGGACGGCCCGTCACCGGAGCGGGTCCGGCACGACGTCGACGGCCTGCTCGCCGACGCGGCCGCCCTCACCGCCGTCCTGGACGACATGCTGCTGGCGGCCGACGCGCGGTCGGTCGACGCGGTGCCCGTCGACGCGGTCGCGCTCGCGCAGGAGGTGGTCGACGCCGCACGCGCGACCGCCCTGGAGCGCGACGTGCGGATCGAGCGCGACGGTGACCCGGCGGCGTCGGCCCTCGCGTCACCGGTCGCGTTCCGCCGGGCGGTCACGGCCCTCGTCGACAACGCCCTCGACCACGCGACGACGGCGGTCGAGGTCGTGGTGCTCGCGCGGGGCGGACGCGTGGCCGTGGAGGTGCGCGACGACGGCCCCGGGCTGCCCGAGAGCGACCGCCTGTTCGAGCGCTTCGCGTCGCACCGGGCGGACGGCCCCGACGACGAGCGCCGCCACTACGGCCTCGGGCTCGCGCTGGTCGCCGAGGTCGCCGCCCAGCACGGCGGCACGGTGACGGCGACGGCTCGTGGCGACGGGCGCACCGGCGCCGTCATCACGCTGGAGCTGCCTGCAGCCCCGTGAGGACCTCGCCGTCCGCACCGACGGCGAGCACCGCCGCGGCGCCGTGCTCGGCGGCCCAGGCGATCCCGTCGGGACCGAGGGCCAGCACGCACGTGGCCAGGACGTCGGCGGTGGTGAGGTCCGCGGCCACGACGGTCGCCGCGAGCAGGCCGGTCGCCGCTGCGCCGGTGCGGCCGTCCCAGACGTGCTCGCCGCGCTCGTACGTGCCGGACGTCGCGACTGCGCCGTCCCGCACCTCGAGCACGGTGAGGAAGGCCTGCGGGTCGGCCGGGTCGCGCACGCCGACGTGCCATCCCCGCCCGGGCTCGGGCTCGCCGCGCACGACGACGTCGCCGCCCGCGTTGAGGCAGAAGGTGGTCAGCCCGGCGGCGATCAGGGTGTCGGCCGCGCGCTGCGCCGCCCAGCCCTTGACCACGCCGTCGGTGTCGAGCGAGCCGTCGGGCCTCCGGACGCTGAACGCGCCCCCGGACGCCGCGGCGAAGCGTGCGGCGATGCCCAGCACCTCGCGCAGGTCGTCGCTGGGCTCCCCGCTCTCGCCCCGGTCGAACCGGCTCAGCTCGCTGTCCGGGCGGAACCGGCTGAACCGTCGGTCGGCGTCGTGCATCGTGTCGAACGCCGCGCGCACGGTGTCGCGCACGAGCCCGACGTCGCCGTCGTGCCGGACGTCCACCGACATCGGGACGCCCATCACCAGCTCCAGGTGGCGCACGGTCAGCCCGCCTGGTCGATGGCCGCCTGCACGGACTCCGCATAGGCCTCCGAGGTGTACGTGGCGCCCGAGACGGTGTCGATCTGCGCCGACTGGGCGGCGATCACCTCCTGCGCGAGGATCGGCGTCGCCCGCGCGTTGATCTGGACGCTCTCGCGATGGCCCCCGGGCACCTGCAGCGCCTGGACGTCGGTGATCTGGCCGCCCGTGAACGTCACCGACACCTGCACCGGTCCGTACCGGGTCTGCACCGACGACCCGACGATCGTGACCGTGTCGTTGGTCGTCGTTGCCGCACCCGAGTCGGTGCTGCTGGCGCTCGACCCGGCGGAGCTCGAGGAGCCCGAGGTCGACGAGCCGGCGTCGGCTGACGGCGTCGACGCGGAGCTCTCCGCCGTGGGCGCCGGTGCGAGCACCGCGAACTTGGCGAACCCGGCCGCCCCCATCGCGGCCACGGCCCCGGTGTAGATCAGGGTTCCCCGCCAGCGTGCGGTCATGACTCGATCTCCTCTCGGTGGATGGCGGTGCGCGGCACGCCCAGGGCCCGGGCCGACCGCACGACGGTGTCGGTCATCGCGGGCGGGCCGCAGACGAACACGTCCCGCTCGGCGACGTCGGGCACGAGCGCGCGCAGGTGCGCCGCGTCGAGCGGGTCGTAGCCCAGCTGGCTGCGGCGACCGGGCACGGGCACGTACCGCAGGCCCGGCGACGGCGTGAACTCGGCGGCCAGGGCGAGCCCGTCCGCGTCGTGCGCGCGGTGCACGACGACGAGCTGGTGCCCCCGCACGAGCAGGTCCTCGGCCAGGGCGCGCACGGGCCCGACCCCGGCACCGCCGGCGACCAGCACCGCCTTGCGGGTGGTGGCGCGGTCCGCCGTGAAGTGGCCGAACGGGCCCTCGACCTGCACCCGGGKGCCCGGCCGGAGATCCGCGACGGCCGACGAGTGGTCCCCCAGCGCCCCGATCGTGAACCGCAGGTGGTCGCCCGTGGGCACCATCGACAGCGAGTACGGGTGCGCGGTCGCCCGGTGTCCCGGAGCGAGGAACCGCAGGAGGAAGAACTGCCCGCCGCGGGCGCCCAGCGACCCCAGGCCGCGTCCTTCCAGCCACAGGCTCGCCAGCCCGCGCCCCTCGGGCACCACGGCCGACACCCGCAGCGCCAGCCGACGGTGCGCGAGCAGCGGCAGGGCCACCCGCCACGTCAGCAGCGCCGCCGCCGTCCCCGCGTACAGGACGATCCACAGGCCGCGCGCGACGGGCGAGTCGACGAAGTGGGTGCCGCCGGCGACCTGGTGGGCGAAGGCGAGGAACACCCCGACGTAGATCGACAGGTGCACCGCGAACCAGACCTCGTAGGAGAGCCGCTGGCGGGCCAGCCGGGCGCTCGAGAGCCCGACGGCGACGAAGAGGACCGTCCCGATCAGCGCGGGCCACAGGTAGGGCTGGCGCGCGAGCACGCCGGGGACCTCGGACCACAGGGTGAGGCCGTCGAGCAGTGCGCCGCCGACGATCATGAGCAGCACGTGCGTGAGCACCAGCAGCACCACGGACGTGCCGAGCGAGCGGTGCCAGGCGACCAGCCGGTCGAACCCGACGGCCCGCTCGAACCACGGGACGCGGCCGACCAGCAGCAGCTGCGCGCAGACGAGGTAGGAGGCGAGCAGGCCGACGAGCTCGCCGAGCGCCGTGAGCGCCCCTCCGGGCGTCGCCCCGGCGGCCGCGTCCGTGCCCGTCCACCAGAACACCAGCACCGCGACGACCCCGAGCCAGAGGACGGGGAGCACGCCGCCTCGTGGACGGGCGGGCGCCGGTGCGGCGACCGGAGCGATCGTCGGGGCTTCCCAGGTGGTCGTGGCCATGTCACGAGTGTGCCCACGCGATCTCAGAGGTTTCTCCGAGGTTCCTGTCCGCACGCTGTGCGGCGCCGTCAGCCGTCGTGCCGGACGTCCACCACCACGCGGGTGGGATCGGTGAGGGCGAACACACGGAACGGGTGGCCCGCCTCGGTGAGCCCGAGGAACGCCGACTGCTGCCCCTCGAACCAGCCGCGCAGGTTCACCTCGCGCAGCACGGCGTAGTCCGGCGTCAGCAGGGGTGCCGGCTGCGGCGCCGCGCCCTCGGGCATCTGCAGCCCCGTGAGGACCACCTGCAGCACCGCGTCACCGGCGAGGTCGAGGACGTCGTCCTGCGGGTCGTCGACCGCCTGGTCCACGTAGGCGGCGATCCACCCGGGCGTCCCGGTGCCCGCGAGCTCGAACACGACGCGGTCGTACCCGTCGTGCTGCCCGGTGGTGACACCGGTGACCGTCAGCGCCGCACCGGCCGAGCTGTCTGCCTGGTCCTCCGCGGTGTCGGCCGGGAAGGGCACGGGCGCGGGCTCCTCGGTCGGCGTCCCGGCGGCGGACGCGGTCTCCGACGGGGTCGCCGCGGTCGTCGCCGCGGTCGTCGCCGCCGAGCTCGCACCGCCGGGCTCGTCGTCCGCGCCGCACGCGGCGGTGGCCAGGACGGCCCCCGCCAGCACGGCGAGCACCGCCGCTCGTCCCCCCAGCAGTCCGTGCGTCATCTGCCGAGACTATGACGGGAGAGCGCCGGACTGTGCTCACGCGGCCGCGTACCGCCTGACGAAGGCCTCCAGGATCAGCGGCGGTGCCCAGACGTCCGCGGCCTGCACCCGCGCGACGACGTCGTCGTACTCCCGCGGGCGGTAGTAGCCGTAGTCGCGGTACACCCCGATGCGCGTCACGATGCCCGCCAGGTCGAGCTCGGGGTGGAACTGCGTGGCGTAGAGGTTCTCGCGCACGCGGAACATCTGGACGGGGCACGTGGCCGACGAGGCGAGCAACACGGCGTCGGCAGGCAGCACCCGGCACGCCTCCTTGTGGCCGACGAAGGCCTCGAAGGACGCGGGCAGCGCCGCGAGCAGCGGGTCCGCCCGGCCCTCGTCGGTGAGCGTGATGGTCACCGCGCCGATCGGCTCGGCGTACGTGCCGTCGATGACCGCGCCCTGGTGCACCCCCAGCGTTCCGACGCCGTAGCAGGCGCCCAGGAACGGCAGGTCGCGGTCGACCACGTCGTCGAGCAGTGTCGACATCTCGGCCTCGACGCGGCGCTGCACGGCCGACTTCTGGTCCTCGGGCTTGCTCGCGTCGTACGGGCTGCCGCCGACGATGATGCCGTCGTACCGGTCGAGGTCGACGGGCAGGAACGGCGCCGCCTCCATGCGCACCTGCTCCAGCTCGTCGGCCCGCAGGCCCCCGAACCGCAGGAACGCGGCGTGCTCCCCGTCGGCGGCGACGTCCTCCGCGCGCGAGCTCAGGAGCAGGAACCGGGTCATCGCACGCCCGACACCCGACTCGCGTCCTCGGGCCCCAGCATCCAGCGGATCGACCGCGTCGCCACGGACCCCGCCGTCCGGGCCGCCGCGAGCCCGACGCGTCCCGGGCGCTCCAGCCCGAGCGGCTCGAACGACCACGCCGGCATCGACGCGACGGCCGCGCGCGCGAGCAGGGTGTAGCCCGCCCGCAGGCTCCGCGGGACGGGCGGCTCGTGCAGCAGGAAGTCGGCGGCCTCGCGCGCGGCGGTCGACGGCCCCAGCGCGGGACGGAACTCCTCCAGCGCCTTGGCCAGCTCGGCCACCGACTCGGGCACGCGCTCGGCGCCGAGCGCGATCGCGACGCGCGACGCCTGCGCGACGTACTCGTCGGCGCCCGCGGCGTCGAGCGTCCGCTGCCCGTACGCGCGGTGCGCCCGCAGGAAGCTGTCCACCTCCGCCACGTGCACCCAGCGCAGCAGCGTGGGATCGCCGGCGAAGTACTCGAGGCCCTCGGGCGTCACCCCCTTGATCCGCTCGTGCACCCACCGGACGCGGTCGATCGCCGCGGTCGCGTCGTCGATGGTGCCGAACGTGGTGACGGCGAGGAACGTGCTGGTCCGCGCCAGCCGGCCCCACGGGTCGCCGCGGTAGCCGGAGTGCGCGGCGACCGCGGCCATCGCCGCCGGGTGCAGCGACTGCAGGAGCAGGGCCCGCATGCCGCCGACGAACATCGACGCGTCGCCGTGCACCGTGCGGATGGCCGAGCCGGGCGGGTACCAGCGCGGGCCGGGCGTGCCGTGGATGCGTTCGCGGCTGGCCAGACCGTCGGGGCCGGCGACCCGCAGGAACAGGCTCGTCCCCGCCCGGTCTCGCACGGCGGCGAGGCGTCGCACCATCGGCATCTCCCCTCGACCGCTTCCCCTGCCAGTCGATGGTAGGTCGGCCCTGTCCGGAGCGCGCCCGGCCGGGCCGTGCGTGCCACCAACCTCGGTCGTGACGGCCGGGCTCGCTCGGCGCCGTCGAGTCCGGGTGCCTGATCTCAGAGCCCGGCGCGGACCAGCTCCACGCCGCGGTTGGCCAGCTGGTCGGCGCGCTCGTTCCCTGGATCGCCGGCGTGCCCCTTGACCCAGACCCACGTGACCGTGTGCCGGGCGACCTCGGCGTCGAGCGCCTCCCAGAGCTCCTGGTTCTTCACGGGCTTCTTGTCCCCGGTGCGCCACCCGTTGCGCTTCCACCCGGCGATCCACCTGGTCACACCGTTCATCACGTACTGCGAGTCGACGTGCAGGGTCACCGCACACGAACGGGTGAGCGCCCGCAGGCCCTCGATGACCGCGGTCAGCTCCATGCGGTTGTTGGTGGTGAGCGCCTCGCCGCCGAACAGCTCGCGCTCGTGCTCGCCGTAGCGCATCCAGGCGCCCCAGCCGCCGATCCCCGGGTTGCCCTTGCAGGCGCCGTCGGTCCACATCTCCACCGTCGGTCCGTCGCTCACCGCCACACCCTATGGTCGCGCCGCCGTGGGACCATGCACGCACGATGAGCACCTTGGCCGACCGCATCCCCGCCGATCCCACGGACCCCGACGCGCTGTACGAGGCCTTCACCGGCTGGGCCGAGGACCAGGGCCTCACCCTCTATCCGCACCAGGACGAGGCGCTGCTGGAGCTGGTCACCGGTGCGCACGTGATCCTGTCGACGCCGACGGGCTCGGGGAAGTCGCTCGTCGCGGTCGCCGCGCACTTCGTCGCCCTGGCCCAGGGGCGCCGGACCTACTACACGGCGCCGCTGAAGGCGCTGGTCAGCGAGAAGTTCTTCGCCCTGGTCGAGGCGTTCGGGTCCGCCAACGTCGGCATGATGACGGGCGACTCCGCGGTCAACCCCGGCGCCCCGATCATCTGCTGCACGGCCGAGATCCTGGCCAACGTGGCGCTGCGCGACGGCGACGACGCCGACGTCGGCCAGGTGGTCATGGACGAGTTCCACTTCTACGCGGACCCGCAGCGCGGCTGGGCGTGGCAGGTGCCGCTGCTGGAGCTCACCCGCGTCCAGTTCGTGCTCATGTCGGCGACCCTGGGCGACGTCGGCTTCTTCGCCGAGGACCTCACGCGCCGGACGCACCAGCCGGTGGCCGTCATCGCGAACGCCGAGCGGCCGGTGCCGCTCACGTTCAGCTACGCGATCGAGCCGCTGCACGAGCTGCTGGACGAGCTGGTGAAGACCCGCCGCGCGCCCGTATACGTCGTGCACTTCACGCAGAAGGAGGCCGTCGAGCGCGCGCAGTCCCTGATGTCGACGCCGCTGGCCAGCCGCGAGCAGCGCGACCGGATCGCCGACGAGATCGCGGGCTTCCGGTTCGGGCCGGGCTTCGGTCGCACGCTCAACCGGCTGCTGCGGCACGGGGTCGGCGTGCACCACGCGGGGATGCTGCCCAAGTACCGGCGCGTGGTCGAGCGGCTGACCCAGAAGGGGCTGCTGCCGGTGGTGTGCGGCACGGACACGCTCGGCGTCGGCATCAACGTGCCGATCCGGACCGTCCTGCTCACCAGCCTGGTCAAGTACGACGGCGTGCGGATGCGGCACCTGTCGGCTCGCGAGTTCCACCAGATCGCGGGGCGGGCGGGCCGGGCCGGCTTCGACACCGTAGGCGAGGTCATCGTGCTGGCCCCCGAGCACGTGATCGAGAACCGCAAGCTGCTGGAGAAGGCGGGCGACGACCCGCGCAAGCTCAAGAAGATCGTCCGCAAGAAGGCTCCCGAAGGCCAGGTGAACTGGACGGACAGCACCTTCGAGCGGCTTCGCGACGCCCCGCCTGAGCCGCTGACCAGCAGCTTCGCCGTGTCGCACGCCATGGTGCTCAACGTGCTGGCCCGTCCGGGCGACCCGGTGGCGGCCATGACCCGGCTGCTCACGGACAACCATGAACCCGCGGGCGCCCAGGGCCGGCACATCCGTCGCGCGATCGCGGTGTACCGCTCGCTGCGCGCCGCGGGCGTCGTCGAGCGCCCCTGGATCGAGGACGCCACCGGCCGCCACCGAGGGCTGCGCCTCACCACGGATCTGCCGCCCAACTTTGCGCTCAACCAGGCGCTGTCGCCGTTCGCGTACGCCGCCCTCGACCTGCTCGACCGCGACGACCCCGCCTACGCGCACGACGTCGTCTCGGTGATCGAGGCGACGCTCGACGACCCGCGCCAGGTGCTGTCCGCGCAGGAGAACCGCGCGCGCGGCGAGGCCGTCGCGCAGATGAAGGCCGACGGCCTCGAGTACGACCAGCGCATGGCCCTCCTCGAGGACGTCGGCTACCCGAAGCCGCTCGCGGAGCTGCTCGAGGCGATGTTCGCCACCTACCGCCAGACGAACCCGTGGGTGGCCGACCTCGCCCTGTCCCCCAAGTCCGTGGTCCGCGACATGCACGAGCGGGCGATGAGCTTCGCCGAGTACGTCGCGTTCTACCAGCTGGACCGGACCGAGGGCGTGCTGCTGCGCTACCTCGCCGACGCCTACCGCGCCCTGCGCCAGACGGTCCCCGAGGAGGCGCGCACCGAGGAGCTGTGGGAGATCATCGAGTGGCTGGGCGACCTCGTCCGCCGCACGGACTCCAGCCTTCTCGACGAGTGGGAGCGCCTGAGCAACCCGCTGGACGAGCACGGCGCCGACGCCCCCGGCGGCATCGACGAGGACGTCCCCGAGCCGATCACGGCCAACCCGCGGGTGTTCCGCGCGCTGGTCCGCGGCGCGCTGTTCCGCCGGGTCGAGCTCGCGGCCCGCGAGTACTACGGCGGGCTCGCGCAGCTGGGCGACGTCGACACCGACGACGTCCCCTGGGACGCCGACCGCTGGCGCGCCGCGCTCGACCCGTTCTACGAGGACCACGACGAGATCCTCACGGGCGCCCCGGCGCGCGGCCCGGCGCTGTTCCAGGTCACCCCCGGCCGCGGCACCTGGCACGTCCGTCAGCTGCTCGACGACCCCGAGGACGACCACGACTGGCGCATCGACGCGGTCGTCGACCTGGCCGGTTCGGACGAGACGGGTGAGGTCCAGCTCCGGATCGTCGCCGTCGGCCCCCTGGGAGACCTGTCAGGCTGAGCCATGGCCACGTGGGACGACGTACGGCGCGAGGTCGCGGACCTGCCCGAGACCTCGGAGGGGCCGGGACTCGAGTGGGGCGTGTGCGGCAAGCCGCTCGCGTGGGACCGCCCGCTGCGCGCGAAGGACCGCGAGGCGCTCGGGTCGTCGGCACCCGAGGGCGCCATCCTGTGCGCACGCGTGCCCGGCCTGGAGGCCAAGGACGAGCTGATCGCCCGACTGCCGGACGTGTACTTCACGACGCCCCACTTCCACGGCTACCCGGCGATCCTCGTGCGCCTCGACGCCATCGACGTGCCCGAGCTGCGCGACCTGCTGACGGAGGCCTGGCTCGCGCAGGCGCCGAAGCGGCTGGCCGCCGGGTGGCTCGCCGCGCACCCCGACGGTCCGGCCTGAGACGGCGCCCGGCGACCCCGACGAGCGGGCTACCGTTCGCGCATGGCGACAGACCCGAAGCCCCAGCCGACCGCGCGCGTGACCAAGTCGCCGCGCTTCGTGTTCGTCGTGTGCCTGGTCGCGGCGCTGCTGTCCGCGGCGCTGGTCCTCGGGCTGCTCACGCTCGTGGCGGCCGTCGTGCTCGTCGTCACGGCGATGGTGCTGCAGGCCCGGGGGAAGAACCCCGCGCTCTGGTTCGCGGCGAGCACGGGCGTCGCCGCCGGGACGCTGATCTACCTGATCGCCGTCCTGATCATCGGCCAGTAGTGGTCAGTGCCCGAAGGCCGCCATCATCCGGTCGGCCGGCACGATCTGCTTGCCCAGCGGGAACAGCGAGATGGGCACCATCTTCCAGTTGGCCAGCGCCAGCGGGATGCCGATGATCGTGATCGCCTGGGCGACGCCGGTGAGGATGTGGCCCAGCGCCAGCCACCAGCCGGCGACGATCAGCCAGATGATGTTGCCGATCACCGAGAACGCGCCCGCGGTGGGCTTGTCGACGACGGTCCGGCCGAACGGCCACAGCGCGTAGCTGGCCATGCGGAACGAGGCGATGCCGAACGGGATCGTGACGATGAGGATGCAGCAGAGGATCCCGGCGAGCACGTAGCCGAGAGCGAGCCACAGGCCGGCGAGCACGAGCCAGATGAGGTTGAGCAGGGTCTTCACCAGGCCAGCCTGCACCCTGCGGCGCGGCGGACGGTATCGGGGACCACCCTGACGCGGCCCCTATCGTGGCCCCGTGGCGAAGAAGGATCACACCCCCACCGGCACTCCGGCCCTCGTCGCGCTGGCCGCCGCCGGCGTCGCGCACACGGCGCACGCCTACGAGCACGACCCGGCGAGCACCCTCGGCTACGGGCTCGAGGCCGCCGCGGCGCTCGGATTCCCGGCCGAGCAGGTGTTCAAGACCCTGATGACGGTGGTGGACGGCACGCTCACCGTCGCCGTGGTGCCGGTGACCGGTCAGCTCGACCTCAAGGCGCTCGCGCACGCGGTCGGAGGCAAGAAGGCCGCCATGGCCGCCAAGCCCGACGCGGAGCGCGCCACCGGGTATGTGGTGGGCGGCATCAGCCCGCTGGGCCAGCGGGCCTCGCACCCGACGGTCGTCGACGAGACCGCGTGGCTGTTCGACACCGTCCTCGTCTCCGGCGGCCGCCGCGGCCTCGACGTGGAGCTCGCGCCCGACGACCTGGTCCGGCTGACGTCCGCCGTGGTCGCGGACATCGCCCGCAACTGACCGCCGGTAGGTTCTGCAGCCATGGGCGACGACGCGGCGGACCGGCTGACCCTCGCCGGCCGGCTGGCGGACGTCCGCCGACGGGTCGCCGAGGCGGCGCGCGCCGCGGGCCGCGACCCCGCCGACGTCCGGCTGCTGCTCGCCACCAAGACGCAGCCCGCGGCGCTGGTGCGCGCGGCGCTCGAGGCGGATCGCGACGCCCGTGCCGCCGACCCCACGCTCACCGCCGTGCTGGTCGGCGAGAACCGCGTGCAGGAGCTGGTGGCCAAGGGACCGGAGCTCGACGGGCTCGCGAGCCTGCACCTGATCGGCCCGCTGCAGTCCAACAAGGTCAACGCGGCGCTGCGCTGGGCGTCCTGCATCGAGTCGGTGGCGTCGCTGGACCTCGCGGAGCGGCTGTCGGCACGGGCGGAGCGCGCCGTCGATGTCTACCTGCAGGTGAACGTGTCGGGCGAGGTGACCAAGCACGGCGTGGCACCGTCGACCGCCGTGGCGCTGGCGGGCGAGGTCGCCGGGCTGCCGGGGCTGCGCGTCGCGGGTCTGATGACCGTGGGCGCCCGCTCGGACGACGCGGGCGTGGTGCGGGCGGGGTACGCGCTGCTGCGCGCCCTGCGGGACGAGGTCGTGGCGGCGGGGACTCAGACCGCCACGGAGCTGTCCATGGGCATGAGCGGCGACCTCGAGCTCGCGGTCGCGGAGGGCGCGACCCTCGTGCGGGTGGGCAGCGCGGTGTTCGGCGCCCGACCGACGTGACCCCCGCGCAGCACCAGCACCTGGGCGGTTCGCAGCGACGCACGGGTCCGGGTGGTGGCGAGCTCGCGCGCACGGAGCACGGTGAGGCGGCGCAGCTGGCGGTCCAGGTCGAGGTCCATCTCTCTCCTTCGTCGACGGTCAGGAGCGGGGCCGGCCGCTCGTGATACATCCGCCGATGGCAAGGTCGCTTGACACCGCGGCCTATGTCAAGCACGCTTGTCACGTCAAGCACGCTTGACATCGGATCGACGCATCGGAGACCTCTCGTGCCGGACACGCTCGACACCATGCACGCCCTGGACGCGCCCTCCGCGGACGCCCCATGAGGAACGAGATCAGGCGCCTGCGCGAGGAGGCGGGGCTGTCCCAGGCGGCCCTCGCCGAGGCGCTGGCCGTCTCCCGGCAGACCGTCAACTCCCTGGAGAACGGCCGCTACGACCCGTCGCTGCCGCTGGCGTTCTCCGTGGCCCGCTACTTCCGCACGACAATCGAGGAGATCTTCCATGACGACGTCTGAGCCCCAGCGCACCACGCGACAGCCCCGCACCGTCTCCGACCGCCGCTTCTTCCTCAGCTGCGCGGCCGCCCTCGTCGCAGTCGGCCTCCTCTGGCTGACCTTCACCCTGGCCGGCGAGCCCGACACGGCCGCCGGCGCGCTGGTGGGCGGCGCGCTCGTCGTCGCCGTCGCCGCCGTGGTCCGCTGGCGCGCCCGGCGCCGCGGGACGGCCGACGGTGGGTTCGGACGCACGCTGCTGGGCGCCGCCGACGAGCGCGACAAGGCGATCCTCACCGCCTCACTGGCGTGGGTCGGGCTGGCCGCGTTCCTGGCCAACGCGGTCGGCCTCGCCGCCGTGGCGCTCGGCGCCGACGGCTCCACGGTGATCGGCGCCATCGAGGCCGTGCTGCTCGTGGTGCTCGTCGCGGCACTCCTCACGCTGTCCCGGCGGCTGTGACGGCAGGATGAGGCCATGAGCGACGAGCGTCGGTTCCCCCGGTGGGTCTACGGCAGCGGCACCGACCCCGACGCCCGGTTCTCCCTCGCCAACGAGCGCACGTTCCTCGCCTGGATCCGCACGTCGCTGGCGCTGCTGGCCGGCGGGGTGGCGCTCGAGGCGCTCGACCTGCCGGTCCAGTCGGACCTCCGGTTCGCCGCCGCGCTGGTCCTCGTCGCGGTCGGCGCGATCGCGCCCGTGCTCGCGTGGGTCGGGTGGGCCCGGGCGGAGCGGGCCGTGCGGCTCGGCCGGTCGCTGCCCACGCCGTCGGCGTTCGGGCTGCTCGTGGTCGGCGTCTGCGTGTCCGGGGTCCTGGTGCTCGTCGGGCTGGTGGCGGCGTGACCGTGCCGCAGGAGCCGCCCCCCACCCTCGCCGCCGAACGGACGCACCTCGCCTGGCGGCGCACCGCGATCGGCCTCACCGCGGGTGGCCTCGCCGCGGCTCACCTGCTGCAGGAGTTCCTCGGCCTGTCGGCCTGGGCGCTGGCCGGCACCGCCGCCGTCGTGGCGATCGCCCTCGCCACCGTCTCCGCCCGGCGTCACCTGTCCGGGGCCGACCTGCCCCCCGGAGGCCGGCTGGTCGCCGTGAGCGCGCTCGGGGTCCTGGTGATCGGCGTCGCCGCGGTCGCGTTCGTCCTGCTCCACGGCGACTGAGTCACGGCACGCGCGCGGTCCACCCCGGGTCGGTGAACTTGGTCCGCATCAGCTCGGTCGCCCGCTCCAGCTCCTCGGGCCGCAGCTCGCCGTCGACCGTCGGGTAGCGGCTGCGGAAGTGCGCCGCGAACGCGGCGATGACCGCCTCGCGCGGCAGCTGGGTCTGCGAGCGGACGGGGTCGACCCGCTTGTTCGCGCTCGTCGTCCCCTTGTCCGAGAGCTTCTCGCGCCCGATCCGGAGCACCTCGAGCATCTTGTCGGCGTCGATGTCGTACGACATCGTCACGTGGTGCAGCACGGCGCCGCCGACCATCCGCTTCTGCGCCGAGCCCGCCAGCTTGCCGGCCGGTGACGCGATGTCGTTGAGCCCGCTGGTCACCGCCTGCACGCCGACGTCCGCGAGCGCGCCGAGCACCCACTGGTTGAGGAACGCGTAGGACTCCTCGAAGGTCATCCCGTCCACCAGGGACGCCGGCACCACGAGCGAGAACGTGATGCAGTTGCCGGCTTCCATGAACATCGCGCCGCCGCCCGAGATGCGCCGCACCACGGTGATGCCGTAGCGCTGCGCGGCCTCCAGGTCGACCTCGTTGCGCAGGGACTGGAACGACCCGATGATGACCGCCGGCTCCACCCACTCCCAGAAGCGCAGCGTGGGCCCGCGCCGGCCGGCGGCGAGCTCCTCGGTGAGCACCTGGTCGAGCGCGGTGTGCAGGGCCGGCGGGAGCGGGCCCGGGTGGATCAGCTCGAACGTGTGGTCGCTCCAGGCGGTGGAGAACCCGAGCGCCCGGCGGACCGCGAGCGCCACCGCGTGGGCGTCGAACCCGACCATGGTGACCGGCTGCTCCTCGTGGGCGAGCGCCGTCGTCACCGCCTCGGTCAGCCGGCTCACGGGCGCGTCCCGCGGGAGCCCGTCCAGGGCCGACGACAGCACCGGCAGCGCCTCGTCGGGCTCCAGGAAGAAGTCGCCGCTCACGCTGACGCCGCTCAGCAGCCCGTCCACCACGTCGAGGTCGACCGCGACGAGCTTGCCGCCGGGGACCTTGTACTCACCGTGCACGGAGCCCAGCGTAGGTGCGCGTCAGCCCAGCGCCTGCACGGCGGTCTGCGCGCGGCCCTGCACCATGGCCGACAGGCTGGTCGGGTCGCCGAGGGTGGCCAGCGCGGCGTCCGGGTCGATGGTCGCCAGCGACTCCGCCGTCCACGTCACGATGGCGTTGCCCACGAGCATGTGACCGCGGTACGCGGGCTGCGACGTGCCCTCGGCGGACTGGGTGATCTCCTGCACGATCGACGGGTAGACGCCCTGGCCCTCGATGGCGGGCTCCGCCGTCCAGGTCGCACCGTCGATGCCCTCGTTGACCTGGCTGTACTTCGGGCAGGCGTCGACCGTGGTGACCAGCTCGCGGAAGGCCTCGCGGGCCGCGGCGGGATCGGGCAGCAGGATGACCTCCTGCTCGAAGCTCATCGCGCTGTTGCCCCAGAGCCGGGTGTCGAACCAGGACGGCGGCGTGGCGACGACGGTGACCGCCGTCAGGCACTCGGCGGGATCGACCGTCGACCCGGCCGGGAGCCCCCACGTCCGCTGGCCCGAGGTGATGAGGGGCTGCACGCCGGGCTCGGCGGCGGGGACGTCCGTGGCCAGCTCCTCCGGGGTGACGAAGAGGGGGGCGGCCGTGGTCGGGTCGAAGACGGCGTCCGCTCCGGGCGGCCCGATCGACACCGAGGGCGACGGCGTGCTGGGGGTCGTGGGCGAGGGCACCGTCACGGTGGTGGAGGGCGCCGGCTCGGTCACCACCGGCTCCCACGGCTGGGACACCAGCGCCGTCACCAGGGCGAGCGCGAGCAGGGCGAACAGCAACCACCACCAGCCACGTCGTGGCCGGGGCGGCGTTCCCCCCTGCGGTCCGCCCCCTGTGCCCGGGTCCACGGGCTGCGGCGCACTGCCGGACACGACCGCTCCCTCCGCACATCGGCGGCCGCGCTCCAGCGGCTGTTGCTCCGAGGCTAGGCCGCCGCGCTCGAGAGTGCAGGGATGAACTTCAGCGCGGCAGCACGCCGCGGTTCCGCAACCCCCAGATGGCCGAGTCCGTGAGCGCCTCCCACGACGCCTCGAGCAGGTTGGGCCCGACGCCGACCGTGCTCCAGGAGCGCTGCCCGTCGGTCATCTCGATGAGCACGCGCGTGACGGCGTCGGTGCCGTGCATCGAGTCGAGGATGCGCACCTTGAAGTCGATGAGCTCGAAGTCCTCGAGCTCCGGGTACACGCGCATCAGGGCGAGCCGGAGCGCGTGGTCCAGCGCGTTGACGGGACCGTTGCCCTCGCCCGTGCTCACGATCCGCTCGCCGCCCGCGTGCAGCTTGACCGTCGCCTCGGCCGTCGCAGGCGTGCCGCGGCCGCCCGAGCGCTCGACGATGGTCCGCCACGACTCGACGCGGAAGTACAGGGGGCGCTGCCCGTCGATCTCCTCGAGCAGGAGCAGCTCGAAGGACGCGTCCGCCGCCTCGTACGTGTAGCCGCGGGACTCGGCGTCCTTGACCCGTTCCGTGACCCGGCCCAGCAGCTCCGGGCGCCCCGACAGGTCGAAACCGAGCTCGCGGCCCTTGAGCTCGATCGACGCGCGCCCGGCCATGTCGGAGATCAGCATGCGCATGTCGTTGCCCACCTCGGCGGGGTCCGTGTGCTGGTAGAGGTCGGGGTCCACCTTGATGGCCGAGGCGTGGATGCCGGCCTTGTGCGCGAACGCGCTGGCGCCGACGTAGGGCGAGCGGGCGAACGGGGAGATGTTGGTGATCTCGCTGATCGCGTGCGCGATCCGGGTGAGCTCGGGCAGGCCGCCGGGCAGCCCGTCGGAGACCTTGAGGACGGGGAGCCCGTACTTCAGCTGCAGGTTGGCGACGACGGCCAGCAGGTCCGCGTTGCCGGTGCGCTCGCCGTACCCGTTGACCGTGCCCTGCACGTGGGCGCACCCGGCCTCGACGGCGGCGAGCGTGTTGGCCACCGCGCAGCCGGAGTCGTTGTGCGCGTGCATCCCCAGGATGACGTCGGGCCCGACCGCCTCGCGGATCTCGTGCACGATCTCGGCCACCCAGGTGGGCACCATGCCGCCGTTGGTGTCGCACAGCGCGACCACCTCGGCTCCCGCCTCGAACCCGGCGAGGACCGCGGCGCGAGAGTACGCCGGGTCGAAGCGGTAGCCGTCGAAGAAGTGCTCGGCGTCCACCACGACCCGGCGTCCCTCGCGCACGAGGAACGCGACCGTGTCCGCGATCATCGCGATGTTCTCCTCGCCCGTGGTGCGCAGCGCCCGCTCCGCGTGCCGCAGGTCGTGCTTGGCGACGAGCGCGACCACCGGCGCCTCGGAGTCCACCAGCGCGCGCACCTGGGGGTCGTCGACGGCGCGCGTGCCGGCCTTGCGGGTGCTGCCGAACGCGGCGAGCTCGGCGTTGCGGAAGTCCAGCTCCTTGGCCGCCCGCTTGAAGAACTCGGTGTCCTTGGGCACCGCGCCCGGCCAGCCGCCCTCGATGAAGCCCACGCCGAGCTCGTCGAGCAGGGGCGCGATCGCCAGCTTGTCGGAGACGGAGAGGTTGATGCCCTCCTGCTGGGCACCGTCGCGCAGGGTCGTGTCGTAGACCTGGAAAGGAGTGCGGGCGGGGACGGACACGATGGGCTCTCTTCGGTGCTGGGACGGGCGAGCTAGGTCCTGACCCTGCGGCGGGGTGTGCCGGTCCGGTGGACGGTGGTCGGGGCGGGGGTGGTGCTCCGACCAACAAAAAGACCCCCCGGGGTACGGGAGGTCTGCGCGTCAGCTGGTGGGCCGACGCGCTACTCGATAATGAGGGAAGAGTGGTTCACCCCTGCATCGTGGCACACGTCACGAGCGGTGGTCACGCGTTCCACGCCTTGGACACGCCGCTCACGGCGCGGACGCGGTCCGCGGGAATGTCCGATTCGCTACGGTGAACACGTGCCGTCACCGGCGGCGCGCAGGTCGGTCGACCTACCAGGAGGCAGCATGTCCGTCCCCACTCCCCCGCCGGAGCGCCAGTCCGCCTACCCGCACCAGACGCCGCCGCCCGCTGCCCCCGTACCTCCGCCGGCCGACCCGACCGTCGTCTACCCGGCCGCGCTCCAGCCCGCGGCCGTGCCCGTCGAACCCGTCCCCGTCGCCGCGGCCGTGCCCGCCCGTCCCGTCGGCCCGTCGGTGGACGCCGGGCGCTACTGGGCCGGTGTCGTCGCCACGGCCCTCGTCGCGGCGCTCGTCGGGCTGGTGGGGGTCGTCATCGTCGACCAGATCCTCTCGATCGACCTCGCGGTCAAGGACGTGTTCGGCACCGACTCGACGGGAGCGGCCTACGTGGTCGGCGCCGCGGTCTTCGCCGTGCTCGCCGGCGGGCTGCTGCACCTGCTCGTGCTCACCACGCCGAAGCCCAAGGCGTTCTTCGGCTGGATCATGTTCCTCGGCACCCTCACGGCGGCGCTCCTGCCGCTGACCTGGACCGACAAGCTCGAGTCGTCGATCTCGGCGGGCGTGGTGAACGCGCTCATCGGCATCGCGATCTGGTCGCTGCTCGTCGGCGTCCTCGGGCGGACGCTGCGGCCGGGGTCGACCGTCGACTGACCCCGTCAGCCCGTCGACCCGCATCGCGCCCGCGGGCGCGATGCGGTCGACGTCCTCGCGGAGCGACCTCCGACCTCAGACGAGGCGGTGCAGCCAGCCGTGCCGGTCGGTCGCGCGCCCATACTGGATGTCGGTCAGCTCGGCGCGGATGCGCGTGGTGACCGGACCCGCCTCACCGTCGCCGACGGTGAGGTCGAAGTCGCCGCTGGCCAGTCGGCCGATAGGCGTGACCACGGCCGCGGTGCCGCACGCGAAGACCTCGTGCACCGAGCCGTCGGCCAGTCCCGCCGTGAGCTCCGTCAGCGGGATCGGCCGCTCCGACACCTCGTGCCCGGCGTCGGTGAGCAGCCGCAGGATGGACGAGCGCGTGACGCCCTCGAGGATCGAGTCCGAGATCGGCGGCGTGGCCACGCTGCCGTCGGCGTGGACCACGAAGACGTTCATGCCGCCGAGCTCCTCGAGCTGCGTGTTCGTCGACGCGTCGAGGAAGCACACCTGCTCGAAGCCCTTGGCGTAGGCCTCCTGCTGCGGGAGCAGGCTCGCGGCGTAGTTGCCGCCGCACTTGGCGGCACCGGTCCCGCCGGCGCCCGCGCGGTGGTACTCCTGGTCGACCCAGATGGCGACCGGCCGCACGCCGCCGGCGAAGTACGGCCCCACCGGCGAGGCGATGACCAGGAACTCCGCCTCGAGCGAGGGGCGGACCCCGAGGAAGCTCTCGGACGCGTACATGAACGGCCGCAGGTAGAGGCTCGTCTCCTCACCGGACGGCACCCAGGCGAGGTCCGTCGCGACGAGCGCCTGGATGGCGCCCAGGAAGTCCGCCTCGGTCAGCTCCGGCAGCGCGAGGCGCCGGGCCGAGCGGGCGAACCGCGCCGCGTTGGCCTGCGGGCGGAACGTCCAGACCGAGCCGTCGGGGTGCCGGTACGCCTTGAGCCCCTCGAAGATCTCCTGCGCGTAGTGCAGCACGGCGGTCGCGGGGTCGAGCAGCAGGGGGCCGTACTTCTCGATGCGGCGACCGGTCCACCCGCTCTCCTGCGAGTACGAGATGCGGGCCATGTGCTCCGTGAACACGGTGCCGAACTTCGGCGACGCCAGCGCGGCCTCGCGCTGCTCGTCGGGGACGGGGGTGTCGGTCCGCGTGACCTCGAAGAGGTCGGCGGACGTCGGGGTTGCCAGGGTGCTCATCTGCGGGGCCTTTCACCAGAGTCAGGTTTGACGGTACCGGTGAGGACGGCCGGGTGGATATCCGGGGCGAGGCCCCGAGGATGCGGATCAGCCGGCGATGCGCGCGGCCAGGTCCTTGCCCACCTCGGCCGTCGACCGTACTCGCTCGGCCTGGCCGCGCTCGGCGATGTCGTCGGCGACGGCCTTCTCGACGCGCGCCGCCTCGTCCGCGAGGCCCAGGTGCTCGAGCAGGAGGGCGACCGACAGCACGGTGGCCGTCGGATCGGCCTTGCCCTGACCGGCGATGTCCGGCGCCGAGCCGTGCACGGGCTCGAACATGCTCGGCGCCGTGCGGTCCGGGTTGATGTTCGCCGACGCCGCCAGGCCGATGCCGCCGGTGATCGCGGCGGCGAGGTCCGTGAGGATGTCGCCGAAGAGGTTGTCGGTCACGATCACGTCGAACCGCGACGGGTTGGTGACCAAGAAGATCGTCGCCGCGTCCACGTGCAGGTAGTCGACCGTCACGTCCGGGAACTCGGCGTTCACGGCCTCGACCGTGCGGCGCCACAGGTGACCGGCGTGCACGAGCACGTTGTGCTTGTGCACGAGCGTGAGCTTCTTGCGCGGTCGGGCGGCGGCGCGGGCGAACGCGTCGCGCACCACGCGCTCCACGCCGAACGCCGTGTTCACGCTGACCTCGTTGGCCACCTCGTGCGGCGTACCGACGCGGATCGCGCCGCCGTTGCCGACGTACGGACCCTCGGTGCCCTCGCGGACGACCACGAAGTCGATGTCGCCGGGGTGGGCCAGCGGCGAGGCGACGCCCGGGTACAGGCGGCTCGGGCGCAGGTTCACGTAGTGGTCGAGCGCGAAGCGCAGCTTGAGCAGCAGCCCGCGCTCGAGCACGCCCGACGGGACGCTCGGGTCGCCGATGGCGCCCAGCAGGATCGCGTCGTGGGCGCGGATCGCGTCGAGATCGGTGTCCGTCAGCGTCTCGCCCGTGGCGTGCCAGCGGCGCGCGCCGAGGTCGAAGTCGGTCGTCGACACCGTGACCGACCCGCCGTGCAGGGCGGTGTCGAGGGCCAGCAGGCCCTGCTCGACGACCTCCGTGCCGATGCCGTCACCAGCGACGACAGCGAGGCGGATGTCCCGGGCGGAGGAGGTGTCGACCATGGATCGAGCCTAGACCCCGTCCCACCGCTCGGGACGGATGTCTCACACTGCGGTCAGTCGACCGCAGGCGTCGGGCCGGTGGTCGGGTAGATCAGCTCGAAGCGCTCGAGCACCACGTCGGTGCTCGGCGAGAAGCCCTCCCCCAGCACCCGGCGCCACGACTCCTCGTGGTGCGTGCGCCAGAACTCCAGCGACCCGTCGCCCTCCGCCTCGGCGGCCGCGTGGTCCGCGTCCACCTGGTCGAACGGCACCACCGCGACCTCCGTCGTGCGCAGCAGCGCGCGCGGGGTCCCCGCGTGGTCGACCACGATCGACAGGTCGCCGACGCGCGGCAGCTCCAGCCCGACCTGCTCCAGCTCGGCGACCGCCAGCGCGTGCGCCGTGCGCCGGCCGTCGAGCACACGGGCCAGCAGCTCGGCCGCCTCGTCGTCGTCGCCGTACGACCACGACGGCGGCGGCACCACGTCCTCGGGTGACTCACCGAGCACGCTGTCCAGCTTGCCGAACCCGACATGCCCTCGGGCGGCCTGCCAGAACGCCGCGATGCGCACGTCCTCGACCGCGCCCTCGACGCCCTCAACCTGCTCGTCGGTCATCGTCGTCCCTTCGTCGTGGTCCGCCCATCCTTGCGTACCCGCTGGCCACCGGCACAACCGGGGCCCTCGCCCCCGCCGCGGCCGTCCGAACCTGCCGCGCGTGGTGCCCACGGGACTGGTGTGGCAGGACCAGCGCCACACGAGTCACTCCAGCACCACGTGCGGCAGGGTCCGACGGCCGCACGGCCGCACAGACGTCGGTCTCCAGCGGCGAACCCGACATGGGTGCCGTGGCGAGGCGCCGGGACGGCACTCAGGTCGGGTTCGACGCCGGAGACGCCGAACGGCACCTCGCGACGAGGTGCCGTTCGGGTGGGACGGGAGGGGTCAGCGCGCCGCGCTGCCCTCGACGTAGTCGGTCTCCGACGGCTTCACCCAGGCGAACAGCTTGCGCAGCTCGCGGCCGACGGGCTCGATCGGGTGGTTCTGGCCCTTCTCGCGCAGCGCCTTGAACTCCGGGGCGCCGGCGTCCTGGTCGGTGATGAAGCGCTCGGCGAAGGCACCCGACTGGATGTCCCCCAGGACCGCCTGCATGTTCGCCTTCACGTCGGGCGTGATGACGCGCGGGCCGGACACGTAGTCGCCGTACTCGGCGGTGTCGGACACGGACCAGCGCTGCTTGGTGATGCCGCCCTCGAAGATGAGGTCGACGATCAGCTTGAGCTCGTGCAGGACCTCGAAGTACGCGACCTCCGGCTGGTAGCCGGCCTCGGTGAGGGTCTCGAAGCCGTACTGGATCAGCTGCGAGACGCCACCGCAGAGCACGGCCTGCTCGCCGAAGAGGTCGGTCTCGGTCTCCTCGGTGAAGGTCGTCTTGATGCCGGCGGCGCGCAGGCCACCGATCGCCTTGGCGTAGGACAGCGCGAGGTCCCAGGCAGCGCCCGAGGCGTCCTGCTCGACGGCGACGATGACCGGCACGCCGCGCCCGTCGACGTACTCGCGACGGACCAGGTGACCCGGGCCCTTGGGCGCGACCATGAGGACGTCGTGGCCCGCGGCCGGCTTGATGTAGCCGAACCGGATGTTGAAGCCGTGGCCGAAGACGAGCGCGGCGCCGTCCTGCAGGTTGGGCTCGATCTCCTCGCGGTAGACGATGCGCTGCACCTGGTCGGGCGCCAGGATGACGACGACGTCGGCCTGGCGGACCGCGTCGGCCACAGACGCGACCTTGAGGCCCTGGTTCTCGGCCTTCGCGCGGGACGCCGAGCCCTCGCGCAGCCCGACGGTCACGTCGACGCCGGAGTCGCGCAGGTTGAGGCTGTGCGCGTGCCCCTGGCTGCCGTACCCGATGACGGCGACCTTCTTGGACTGGATGATCGACAGGTCGGCGTCGTCGTCGTAGAACAGCTCGGCCACGATGGGTCTCCTCGGTGTGTGGTTCTGCTTCTGCTTCAGGAACGGGAAAGAGCTAGGCGGAGCGGTTGACGCGCTCCAGGGCGCGGTCGGTGATCGAGCGCGACCCGCGGCCGATGGCCACGGTGCCGGACTGCACGATCTCCCGGATGCCGAACGGCTCCAGGGCGGCGAGCAGGGCGTCGAGCTTGCCCGGTCCGCCGGTCGCCTCGATGACGACCGTGTCGGGCACGACGTCGACGACGTGCGCCCGGAACAGCTGGACGACCTCGAGCACGCTGGTCCGCTGCGTGGTGTCGGCCTTGACCTTCACCAGCAGCAGCTCGCGCTGCACGGACGCGGCGTCCTCGAGCTCGACGATCTTGATGACGTTGATCAGCTTGTTGAGCTGCTTGGTCACCTGCTCGAGCGGCAGGGCGTCGACGTCGACGACGACCGTGATGCGCGAGATCTCGTCGTGCTCGGTGGGACCGACCGCGAGCGAGTGGATGTTGAACGACCGCCGCGCGAACAGGCCGGCGACGCGCGTGAGCACGCCGGGCTTGTTCTCCACGAGGACCGACAGGGTGTGGCGGCTCATGAACTCACTCCTCGCGGTCCCACGCCGGGCTGATGCCCCGCGCGTACTGGATCTGGTCGTTGCTGACGCCCGCAGCGACCATCGGCCACACCATCGCGTCGCGCGACACGGTGAAGTCGATGACCACCGGCTGGTCGTTGATCTCGAGCGCCCGCTTGATGGTCGCGTCGACGTCGCCGACCGTCTCGCAGCGCAGGCCGGCGCAGCCGTAGGCGTCGGCCATCTTGACGAAGTCGGGGATGCGCACGGTGCCGTGCCCGGTGTTGAGGTCGGTGTTGGAGTAGCGGGACTCGTAGAAGAGCGTCTGCCACTGCCGCACCATGCCGAGCGACGAGTTGTTGATGATCGCGACCTTGATCGGGATCTCGTTGATGGTGCAGGTGGCCAGCTCCTGGTTGGTCATCTGGAAGCAGCCGTCGCCGTCGATGGCCCACACGGTCCGCGACGGGTCGCCGACCTTCGCGCCCATCGCCGCGGGCACGGCGTAGCCCATGGTGCCCAGGCCGCCAGAGTTGAGCCACGAGTTGGGCCGCTGGTACTTGATGAACTGCGCCGCCCACATCTGGTGCTGACCGACGCCCGCGGCGAAGATCGACTCCGGCCCGGACAGCTCGCCGATCCGCTGGATGACGTGCTGCGGGGCCAGGTGGCCGTCGCCGGGCTCGTCGAAGCCCAGCGGGAACGTGTCGCGCCAGTCGTCCAGCTGGCGCCACCACTCCTCGAGGTCGGGCTTGCCGTGCTGCGTGTGCTCGCGGGCGAGCTCGGGCAGCAGATCGGCCATGACCTCCTTGAGGTGGCCGACGATGGGGACGTCGACGTGGCGGTTCTTGCCGATCTCGGCCGGGTCGATGTCCGCGTGCACGACCGCCGCGTTCGGCGCGAAGCTCGAGAGCAGCCCGGTGACGCGGTCGTCGAAGCGGGCGCCCAGGGCGACGATGAGGTCGGCCTTCTGCAGCGCGGCGACCGCGGCCACCGTGCCGTGCATGCCCGGCATCCCCAGGTGCTGGGGGTGCGAGTCGGGCAGGGCGCCGCGGGCCATCAGCGTGGTGACCACCGGCGCGCCGGACGCCTCGGTCAGGGCCCGCAGCTCGGCCGCCGCGCGGGCGCGGATGACGCCGCCGCCCACGTAGAGGACCGGTCGTCGGGCGGTCGCGAGCAGCCGGGCGGCCTCGCGGATCTGCTTGGCGTGCGGCTTGGTCACCGGGTGGTAGCCGGGCAGCGTCAGCTCCTGCGGCCAGGAGAACGTCGTCTGCGACTGCATCGCCGACTTCGCGATGTCGACCAGCACGGGGCCCGGGCGACCGGTCGAGGCGATGTGGAACGCCTCGGCGATGACCCGCGGGATGTCGTCGGGGTTGGTGACCAGGTAGTTGTGCTTGGTCACCGGCAGCGTGATGCCGACGATGTCCGCCTCCTGGAACGCGTCCGTCCCGATGAGCGACGCGCCCACCTGGCCGGTGATCGCGACCAGGGGCACGGAGTCCATGTGGGCGTCGGCGATCGGCGTGACGAGGTTCGTCGCGCCGGGACCCGACGTCGCCATGCAGACCCCGACCCGGCCCGTCGCCGCGGCGTAGCCGGCGGCCGCGTGGCCGCCGCCCTGCTCGTGCCGCACGAGGATGTGCCGCACCTTGGTCGAGTCCATCAGCGGGTCGTAGGTGGGGAGGATCGCGCCGCCGGGGATGCCGAAGACGACCTCGACTCCGGCCTCCTCGAGCGAGCGGACGATCGACTTGGCGCCCGTGACCTGCTCAGGGCCGATCGCGCTGGTGGTCGCCGGTGCGGCGACGCGCGGGGTGGCGGCCGTGGGCGTGGGCGTTCGCGGCGGTGCCGGGTGTGGGCCCTGGACCATCGATGTCTCCCTGGATCGTGCTGCTGGGTGCTGCCGGAGTCCGAACACAAAAAACCCCTCGGGCCGCGTAACGGCTGGACGAGGGGTGAGCGCGCTGACGAGGCCTGTGCGGGTGGCCTCTAGCCGGCGCGCTCAGGAAGTACTACGAGAAGGATCGTCTGCACGCGTTGGACACTACGCCCAGGTCTCCGCTGTGTCACGCCACCACCCGTGCGTCTCACATCGTGGTTCACGGGATCAAGGGGCGGACGGCGTGCTTTCGACGACGGGGTCCATGTCGAACGCCGGCAGCCCGTCGATGCTGGTCCGGTTCTTCAGGCGCCGGTAGTCAGCCTGGCCCTCGGTGCCCTTGCGCTCCATGTACTGGGGCAGCAGGTCGCGCTCCCCCTCGAGAGCCATGAGCGGGACGCCGTACCCGCACGAGTCCGAGACGCGGTCGACGTCGACGACGATCACGGCGCGGGCGCCGCGCGTCTCGGGGAACAGCGCGGCGAGCTCGTCGAAGCCCTCGTCATAGAGCGTGACGAAGCGGCCGCGGCCGTACAGCCGGACGATGTTGGGCGGCCCCTGGAACGCGCAGAACATCAGCGTGATCCGGCCGTCGTCCCGCAGGTGCGCGATCGTCTCCGAGCCGCTGGCGGTGAGGTCGATGAACGCGACCGTGTGCTCGTCGAGGACCACGAACGAGCCGGCGATGCCCTTGGGCGACAGGTTGACGTGCGCGTCAGGCCCGCTCGGCGCCGTCGCGACGAAGAACATCGGCTGCGCCTCCACGAACGCGCGCAACCGACCGTCGATGCTCTCGTGAACCTTGCCCACGCCCGCCTCCAGCCGCGCCGCTGCCCGTCCGTGCGGCTCGATCACATCGAAGCACTCGTCGACGGGCGGGCTCCGGACCGACCACGCCCTGGACCGGTGCGCTACCCGAGCACCGCGCGGTGCACCCGCGCCTCCCACGGCCGCAGGTGGGGCCCGTCGGGATGGGCGTAGTTGCTGAGCACCAGCTCGCCCGGGTCGGCGTCAAGCGCGACGTCCTGCACGCTGCCCGAGAAGTTGCCCAGCACCGTGAGCGTCACGTCGCCCAGCCGACGGGTGAACGCGTACACGTGCTCGTGGTCGGGCAGCAGCATGGTGAAGTCGCCCAGCGCCACCACGGGGTCGTCGTGCCGCAGGGCGATGAGCGCGCGGTAGTAGTGGAAGACCGACTCGGGGTCGGCGCGCTCGGTGGCCGCGTTGAGGGAGGGGTAGTTCGCGTTGACCTCGATCCACGGCGTACCGGTGGTGAACCCCGCGTGCGGCGACCCGTCCCACTGCATGGGGGTGCGCGCGTTGTCACGGCTCATGGCCGCGATCCCGGCGAGGAGGTCCTCGTCGGTCCCCGTGCCGACCGTCTTCGCGACGGTGACGTGGTTGAGGGTCTCGATGTCCCGGTACTGGTCGAAGCGCGTGAAGTGCGCGTTCGTCATCCCGAGCTCCTCGCCCTGGTAGACGTATGGCGTGCCGCGGTGCAGGTGCAGGACCGTGGCGAGCATGGTCGCCGACTCGCGCCGGAAGGCGCCGTCGTCCCCGAAGCGCGAGACCACCCGGGGCTGGTCGTGGTTGTCCCAGTAGAGGCTGTTCCAGCCGACCTCGGCCAGCCCCGCCTGCCAGCGACCGAACGAGGCCTTGAGGTCGAGCAGCCGCAGCGGGCGGACGTCGAACTTGCCGCCCGGGCCGTGGTCGAGGCCCACGTGCTCGAACTGGAACACCATGTCGACCTCCTCCCGTGACGGGTCGGTGAAGTCGCGCGCCTGGTCGACGGTGACGCCGGGCATCTCCCCCACTGTCAGCAGCTTCTCGGGGCGGTCGGCGAAGACGGCCTTGTGCATCTCGGCGAGGAACTCGTGGATGCGCGGACCGCAGACGTACGACGCCGAGCCGTCGGCGAGCAGGCCGTCGGTGACCACCCCGTCGGGCAGCGCCGTGTCCTTGGAGATGAGGTTGATGACGTCCATGCGGAAGCCGTCGACCCCGCGGTCCAGCCACCAGCGCATCATCTCGTAGACGGCGTCCCGGACCTCCTGGTTCTCCCAGTTCAGGTCCGGCTGCTTGCGGCTGAACAGGTGCAGGTAGTACTCGCCGCTGGCCTCGTCGAGGTGCCAGGCCGGCCCCTCGAAGAAGGACCGCCAGTTGGTCGGCTCCGCGCCCGGCGCGCCCGCCGCCATGCCGGCACGCGGCGGGCGCCACCAGTACCAGTCGCGCTTCGGGCTCGCCGGGTCCCGCGACTCGACGAACCACGGGTGCTCGTCGGAGGTGTGGTTGACGACGAGGTCCATGACCAGCTTCATGCCCCGCGCGTGCAGCTCGCGGACCAGGTCGTCGAGGTCCTCGAGCGTGCCGAACACGGGGTCGACCGCCTGGTAGTCGCTGATGTCGTACCCGTTGTCGTCCTGCGGGGATGCGTAGATGGGCGACAGCCACACGACGTCGACCCCGAGCGCGGACAGGTGGTCCAGCCGCCCGAGGATGCCGGGCAGGTCGCCGATGCCGTCGCCGTCGGAGTCGGCGAACGAGCGGGGGTACACCTGGTACACGACGGCTCGGGTCCACCACGGGGCGTCCTCGGGCGTCCACGTCATGCGACGGCTCCTCTCGTGGGGGTGGGGGCGGGCAGCAGCTCCTGCTCCACCTGGTCGAGGTCGATGCGGTCGACCGCGTCCTGGATCGCGACCGTCGCAGCTCCGCGTGCCCACGCGGAGAAGCCGGACTCGTCGACGTAGAGCCCGACGGGCTCGGCTCGTGGATCGCGGTCGGCGGCGACTGCCGCCCGCACCTTCTCCTCGGCGACGGCGAAGAGACCGATGCCCTCTCCGGCGAGCACGGCCGCCGGCTGGAGGGTCAGGTTGGCCGCCATCGCGACGAGCCGACCGAGGGCGGTCGCGGCCTCGTCGACCACCGTCGCCGCCGCCGGGTCTCCCTCGCGGGCGAGGCGAAGCACCTCGTCGTAGTCGACGGGCCGCTGCAGGGCGGCCGACACCTGGCCTGCGATGGACCCCGAGGTCAGCATCGCCTCCGCGCACCCCCGGTGGCCCGCGTGACACACGGGCCCGGTCGTGCTCAGCGGGATGTGTCCGCCCAGCCCGACGCCGGCCTCGCGCGAGTGCACGACCTGGCCGTTCACCACGAGCGCGTACCCGATGCCGGCACCGATGGTGATGACGACGAACCCGGGGATGCCGCGGCCCAGCCCGAACCAGCGCTCGGCCTCGGCGAGCGCGACCAGGTCGTTCTCGAGCGTCGCGGGGACACCGAGCTCGGCCTCGACCATCCCTGCGAAGGGCACGTTCGTCCAGCCGAGGAACGGTGCGAACTCCACCCGGCCGTCCCGCACGGCGCCGCCGAGCGACACCCCGACCCCGGCGATGCGATCGACTCCGAGCCCCCGGACCGCCTGCGCGATCTCCGCGGCCACGGCGCCGGGGTCGTGGCTGGCGAGCGGGCGCTCCTCGTACGCGAGCAGCCCGGCGCGCACGTCGGTCGCCGCGACATGGAGCGACTCCCCGGTGACCTTGACGCCGGCGAAGCGGGCGAGGCCCGGCCGGACATCGAGCGGTCGGACGGGGCGGCCGACGGAGCCGTCGGACCGGTCGTCCAGCTCGACCAGCAGTCCGCGGTCGAGGAAGGGCTTGGCCAGGCGCGTGAGGCTGGGCGGCGACAGACCCAGCCGGCTCGTCAGCTCGCTCCGCGAGATCGGCCCGTGGATCAGCACCGCGCGTGCGAGGGCTCTCTCGCTGTCGCTCAGCATGCGCCCGTCCCGTTCATTGATTCCATCATGGCACGAACGAGGGCCATCCTGCGCGCGGAGACGCGATCGGCATCAGTTGCGCCCTTGGTTTCTTCCGTGTTAGAACTAACCATGCTCTTTCACGACGAGGTGACCGCCGACGCCGGGCACGCCGCGAACACCGCCGACGCCGTGGCCCCGGGACGAGTTCTGCACCTGCACCGGGGCGGCACCAGCGTCGTGATCGATGTCGACGCCTCCCCGCACCCGGCGATCGTGCACTGGGGCGAGGAGCTGGTGGACTCGAGCGAGCAGACGCTGCGCAGCGTGGCCGTCGCGGCACGCCCCCAGCGGGTCTCGGGCGGCCTGGACGAGCCCGCACGGGCCACGCTGGTCACCTCGCAGGCTGGCGGGTGGCTGGGCACGCCCGGGCTCGAGGGGCATCGCGACGGGGCGTCGTTCAGCGTCCGGCTCGAGCTCGTCGACCTCCAGGCCGACGACCACCGCGCCCTTGTGTCGCTCGCCGACCGGGAGGCCAGGCTCAGCGCGCAGCTCGAGCTGCGCGTCGGCGCGGCCGGGCTGCTGCACCAGCGGATCACCGTGCGCAACGACGGCGATACCCCCTACACGGTCCAGTCCCTGCACCTCGCCTTCCCCGTGCCCTGGGACGCCACCGAGATCCTCGACACCACGGGCCGCCATCTCCGTGAGCGCTCGCCCCAGAGGCACCCGTTCGGGTACGCGACGTACCTGCGCGAGAGCCGCCGTGGCCGACCGGGCGCGGACGCGACGCTGGTGCTCGCCGCCGGGCGGCCGGGGTTCGGCTTCGAGCGCGGTCGCGTCCACGCGGTCCACGTCGCGTGGAGCGGCAACCACCGTCTCCTCGCCGAGCGGTCCGTCTCCGGCGAGGCGTTCCTCGCCGGAGGTGAGCTGTTCGCGCCCGGGGAGGTCGTCCTCGCGGCCGGCGCGTCGCTCACGTCGCCGGAGGTCGTCGGATCGTGGGGCGACGGGCTGAGCGAGCTCGCGCACCGCTTCCACGACGAGTGGCGTTGCCGCCCGGCCCACCCTCGCCGGCCGCGGCCGATCACCCTCAACACGTGGGAGGCGGTCTACTTCGACCACTCGCTCGCGCGGCTGACCGCGCTGGCGGACGCCGCCGCCTCGGTCGGCGTCGAGCGGTTCGTCCTCGACGACGGGTGGTTCGCCGGTCGGCGCGACGACACCGCGGGACTGGGCGACTGGTACGTCGACCCCGCGGTCTGGCCCGACGGGCTGCACCCGCTGGTCGACCACGTGCTGGCCCGCGAGATGGAGTTCGGGCTCTGGGTCGAGCCCGAGATGGTGAACCCGGACAGCGAGGTGGCCCGCCGGCACCCGGACTGGATCCTGCGGGGCCGGATGTCTCTGCCGCCGGGCGCGCGCCAGCAGCAGGTGCTCGACCTCGCGCACCACGACGCCTACGCCTACGTGGCCGGCCGCCTGCACGCGCTGCTCGACGAGTACCCGATCGCCTACCTGAAGTGGGACCACAACCGCGACCTGCTCGACGCCGGCAGCGGCCCCGAGGGCGTCGCGAGGGTCCGCGAGCACACTCTGGCCCTCTACCGGCTGCTCGACGAGCTCAAGTCGGCGCACCCCGGCCTGGAGATCGAGAGCTGCGCCTCCGGCGGTGCCCGGGTCGACCTCGGCATCCTGGCCCGCACCGACCGGATCTGGACCAGCGACACCCTCGACCCGCTCGAGCGCCTGGTCAACCAGCGGTACACGGCGCTCGTGGTGCCCCCCGAGATGATGGGCATGCACCTCACCAGTCCCGTCGTGCACTCGACCGGCCGGACCGTGGACCTCGACCTCAGTGCCGCGGTCGCGCTGTTCGGTCACTTCGGGATCGAGTGGGACCTGACCGGGACCGACGAGGCGACCCGCACCCGCATCGCGGCGTGGGTCGAGTACGCCAAGCGCATCCGCCCCCTCGTCGCGACCGGTCGCACCGTCGACGTCGACGACACCGAGCCGGGCATCGACGTCCGCGGCGTGGTCGCTCAGGACGGCTCGTCGGCCGTGTTCACCCTCACGCAGACCGACACGACGGCCGCCTACCCGCCGGGACGGGTCCGGCTCCCCGGGCTCGACCCCGCCCGGCACTACCGGCTCCGCGTCGTAGGCGACGCGACGAGCGCTGCCGCCCAGTCCGAGCTCGCGTGGCAGACCTACGACACCACCCTGACGGGTCGCGAGCTCGACGCCGTCGGCCTGCGCCCACCCGTCCAGTACCCCCAGAGATCCACCGTCATCGAGCTGGTCGCTCAGGACTGAGCAGCCAGAACCCGGCGCAAGGAGGCGCACGATGAGACACCGAGACCCACGACGCGTTCGCATGGCGGCAGCGGCCGCAGCGATCGCCCTGCTCGCCGCCGTCGCAGGCTGCGCGAACCAACCGTCCGACGGCGTGACCACCCTGAACTTCTTCCAGTTCAAAGGTGAGGCGCTCGAGGACTTCGACAAGATCATCGCCGACTTCGAGGCGGAGAACCCCGACATCCGCGTCGTGCAGAACCAGGTCGCCGATGCCGACACGGTCATCCGGACGCTCCTGGTCAAGGACAAGGCACCGGACGTCATCACCCTCAACGCCAGCGGAAACTTCGGACGCCTCGCGCAGGCCGGGGTCTTCTACGACTTCTCCGACGAGCCCGTGCTCGACACCATCAACCCGGCGGTGCAGGAGATCCTCAAGGACCTCGGCACCTACGGCGACGAGGTCAACGGTCTCGGCTACGTGAACAACGCCAACGGGATCCTCTACAACCAGGACATCTTCGCCCAGCAGGGCCTGGAGGTCCCCGAGACATGGGACGAGCTCATCGCCGTGTGCGACAAGCTCAAGGCCGCGGGCATCACCCCGTTCTACGGCACTCTCGCCGACTCCTGGACCGGGCTGCCCTCGTTCAACGGACTCGGGGCGTACCCCGCGCAGGACGACTTCTTCGACACGATGCGCGCGCAGGGCGAGGACACCGGACCCGACTCCGAGGTCTCGTTCCAGAAGAACTTCGCCGAGGCGATGGACCAGCAGGCCCAGCTGTTCGACTACATGCAGGACGGCTACCGAGGGGCGACCTACGACGACGGCAACGCCGCGTTCGCCAACGGCGACGTCGCGATGCTGCTGCAGGGCATCTGGGCGCTGAGCCCGATCAAGGGCATCAATCCCGACATCAAGGCCGGGATCTTCCCCTACCCGGCCGCCGACGACCCCGACGACCGGATGCTCGTCTCCGGCGTCGACGTCGCGGTCACCATGCCCAAGGACTCGAAGCATCCCAAGGAGGCGCTGCGGTTCATCAACTACCTGTTCCAGAAGGACGTCATCGAGCAGTTCGCCGCCTCGCAGAACATGATCCCGTCGGTCAAGGGCGCCCAGCTCAGCGACGAACCCGCGATCCAGTCGGTCAAGCCCTACTTCGACGAGGGCCGCATCGCCGGCTTCATCGACCACCAGATCCCGCCCAGCATCCCGCTCGCGGCCATCGACCAGCAGTTCCTGTTCAGCGGCGACGCGGACGCCGCGCTCGCCACCCTCGACAGCGAGTGGAGCAAGGTCGCCGCTCGCACCATCCCCGTGACGGGAGAATGACGATGACGTCCTCCACGCAAGTCCTGCCCGCGGCGCCCGGGGCCGACCGCTCCGACCCGCCCACGCTGCGCAAGGTCAAGGTCGGCCGGGCACAGTCCACCTTCTACTGGATGGTCTGGCCCGCCGTCATCGCCTTCGCGCTGTTCCACACCATCCCGGTGCTGGTGGGCGTCTTCTACAGCCTGACCAACTACGCCGGCTACGGCGCCTGGAACTTCGTCGGCCTGTCCAACTACGTCAACCTGTTCAAGGACGACCGCGTCCTGGCCGCCTACGGATTCTCGTTCCTGTTCGCCATCGCCGCGACCGTGCTGACCAACGCCATCTCGCTGGCCATCGCGATGGGCCTCAACGCCAAGATCATGGCGCGCAACTTCTGGCGCGGCGTGTACTTCGTGCCCTACGTCCTGGCGGCCCTGGTCATCGGCTACGTCTTCCAGTTCTTCTTCTCGAGCTCGCTGCCCAAGATCCTGGCGAGCATCCCGCTCTTCGCCGACAACATCCTCACCAACGAGACCTGGGCGTGGACCGCGATCGTCGCCCTGGCGGTCTGGCAGGCCTGCGCCTTCACGATCATCATCTACCTGTCCGGGCTGCAGACGATCCCGCGCGAGCTCTACGAGGCCGCGTCCCTGGACGGCGCCAAGGCGTGGCGGCAGTTCAAGTCGATCACCTTCCCGCTGATCAGCGCGTTCTTCACGATCAACATCGTGCTGAGCCTCAAGGGCTTCCTGCAGGTCTTCGACCAGATCGTCGCCCTGACCAACGGCGGCCCGGGCACCGCGACGGAGTCCGTCACCCTGCTCATCTTCCGCGGCGGGTTCTCCGGCGGGGAGTTCGCCTACCAGTCCGCGAACGCGGTGATCTTCTTCATCGTCATCACCGTGGTCTCGCTGTTCCAGTTCAAGGTCCTTCAGCGCAGAGAGGCGGACTTCTGATGACCACCGCAGGAACCGCGCTCGGCCAGGCCGAGGCCGTCCTTCCCGAGCCCCGGCGTCGGCGCACCAAGGCCGTCGCCGACGACGACTCCCGCAAGATCAACTGGTGGGTGACCGCACTGATCGCGGTGTGCTCGCTGACGATCCTCGTCCCGCTCTACCTCGCCGTCGTCGTCGCCCTCAAGACTCCCGACCAGCTCGCCGCCGGCACCGGCCTCGAGCTGCCGAACCCGATCCGGTGGGCGAACTTCTCCGAGGCGTGGACGCGCACCGAGTTCCCGCAAGCGCTCCTGAACACGGCGATGATCACGGTCGGGTCGGTGATCCTCACGCTGATGACCAGCTCGGTCGTCGCCTACGCCATCGCGCGGAACATCCACCGGCCGTTCTTCAAGGGCGTGTTCTTCTACCTGCTCGCGGCCCTGTTCATCCCGTTCCCGATCATCATGCTGCCCCTGGTGAAGCAGACCGCACTCCTGGGCCTGGACAACCAGGCCGGCATGATCCTGCTCTACACGATCTACGGGCTGTCGCTGAACATCTTCATCTACACCGCCTACATCCGCTCGATCCCGATCGAGCTCGAGGAGGCGGCACGGGTCGACGGCGCATCGACGTGGCGGGTGTTCCGGCAGATCATCTTCCCGCTGCTCACCCCCATGAACGCGACGGTCGGCATCCTCACCTGCGTGTGGGCGTGGAACGACTTCATCATGCCGCTCGTGGTGCTCACCGACCCCGGCGCGCGGACCCTCCCGCTCGCCCAGTACGTCTTCCAGGGTCAGTTCAACACCGACTACACCGTGGCGTTCGCGTCCTACCTCATGGCCATGGCGCCCCTGCTGGTCGTCTACGTCTTCAGCCAGCGCTGGGTCATCTCCGGCGTCACCCGGGGGTCGATCAAGTAGGCACGACTGCTTCGACCCCCTGCCGACGACAGGGCCCGCTCCCCCTCCGGAGCGGGCCCTGCCGTCGTGCGGTCAGATGAGCACGGCGCCCTTCGACGCCGACTGCACGAGCTTCGCGTACTTGGCCAGCACCCCGCGCGTGTAGGTGGGGGGCAGCGGGGCCCAGCCGACCTTGCGGCCCTCGAGCTCCTCGTCCGAGACGAGCACGTCCAAGGTCTCGTTGGCGACGTCGAGCCGGATGCGGTCGCCGTCCTTGATGAACGCGATCGGCCCGCCGTCGACGGCCTCGGGCGCGACGTGCCCGACGCACAGGCCGGTGGTGCCGCCGGAGAACCGGCCGTCCGTGAGCAGCAGGACGTCCTTGCCCAGGCCGGCGCCCTTGATGGCGCCGGTGATCGCGAGCATCTCGCGCATGCCCGGGCCGCCCTTGGGGCCCTCGTAGCGGATGACGACGACGTCGCCGGCGACGATCGTGCCGTCCTCCAGCGCGTCCATGGCCGCGCGCTCGCGCTCGAACACGCGGGCCGTGCCCTCGAAGACGTCGGAGTCGAAGCCGGCCGACTTCACCACCGCGCCGTCGGGCGCCAGCGAGCCGTGCAGGATCGTGATGCCGCCCGTCTTGTGGATCGGGTTGTTCATCGCGCGCAGGATCTTGCCGTCGGGGTCGGGCGGGTTCACGTCGGCCAGGTTCTCCGCGACCGTCTTGCCGGTGACCGTGAGGCAGTCGCCGTGCAGCAGGCCCGCGTCGAGCAGCGCCTTCATGACGACCGGTACGCCGCCGATGCGGTCGATGTCGTTCATGACGTAGCGACCGAACGGCTTGAGGTCGCCCAGGTGCGGCACCTTGGCGGCGACGCGGGAGAAGTCGGCGAGCGTGAGGTCGACCTCGGCCTCGTGCGCGATCGCCAGCAGGTGCAGGACCGCGTTGGTCGAGCCGCCGAACGCCATCACCACGGCGATGGCGTTCTCGAACGCCTCCTTGGTCATGATCTGGCGCGCCGTGATCCCCTGGCGGAGCATCTCGACGACGGCCTCGCCGGACTTGTGCGCGAACGCGTCGCGACGACGGTCGGCCGACGGCGGCGCGGCGGAGCCGGGGATCGACATGCCGATCGCCTCGGCCACCGACGCCATCGTGTTGGCGGTGTACATGCCGCCGCAGGCGCCCTCGCCCGGACAGATGGCGCGCTCGATGCGGTCGACGTCCTCGCGGCTCATGAGCCCCCGCGCGCAGGCGCCGACGGCCTCGAAGGCGTCGATGATCGTGACGTCCTTCTCGGTGCCGTCCTCGAGCTTGACCCAGCCCGGCGCGATCGATCCGGCGTAGAGGAACACGCTCGCCAGGTCGAGGCGCGCCGCGGCCATGAGCATGCCGGGCAGGGACTTGTCGCAGCCGGCCAGCAGGACGGACCCGTCGAGGCGCTCGGCCTGCATGACGGTCTCCACCGAGTCCGCGATGATGTCGCGGCTCACCAGCGAGAAGTGCATGCCCTCGTGGCCCATCGAGATGCCGTCGGACACCGAGATGGTGCCGAACTCCAGGGGGTAGCCGCCCGCGGCGTGCACACCCGACTTGGCCGCCTGGGCCAGCCGCTGCAGCGACAGGTTGCAGGGCGTGATCTCGTTCCAGGAGCTGGCGACGCCGATCTGGGGCTTCGCGAAGTCGTCGTCACCGAGGCCTACCGCGCGGAGCATGCCACGCGAGGCCGTGGCCTCGAGACCGTCGGTGACGGTGCGCGAGCGCGGCTTGATGTCGACGGAAGGTGCAGCAGAGGAGGGGGCGTTGTCCGACGTCACGGTCATGCTCGCGAGTGTATGACTGCCCCTGCCGGGCGCCACGAGAGGGTCACCCTGCGGACGACGTCAGCGCGGCGGGGCCGTCGACCCGCGCTCGACCAGCGACGTCACCAGCTGGATGTGCGTCTGCTCGACCGCACGCCCGTCCATGAGCTCGATGAGCAGCGCGATGGCCGCGGCGCCCATCTGCTGGATCGGCTGGTGCACGGTGCTCAGCGCGGGGCTGGTGAGGGCGGACTCCGGGATGTCGTCGAAGCCGATGATCGAGAGCTCGGCCGGCACGTCCAGGCCCAGCTCCTGGGCGATCTCGAGCGTGCCGATGGCCGAGAGGTCGTTGGCCGCGAAGACGGCGGTCGGTCGCTCCGGCATGGTCAGCAGCTCGCGGGCGGGCTCGTGCGTCGAGTCCTTGCGGTAGTCGCCCTCGCGCATCAGCGCGGGATCGACCGCGATCCCGGCGTCGGTGAGCGCCTTGCAGTAGCCGGCCTCGCGCAGGCGGGACGACTCGAGGTCGGAGCGGCCACCGATGAACCCGATGCGCCGGTGCCCGAGGCGCAGGAGGTGCTCGACGGCCTGGACCGCGCCGGTGAAGTTGTCGGAGTCCACCGTCGGGAGCCCGGAGGGTCCGGCGTGCGGGTCGATGGCGACCACGGGGATGCCGGCGTCGGCCTCCAGGACGGTCGGCGTGACCAGGACGGCGCCGTCGATCAGGGTGCCGCTGAGCCGGGAGAGGTAGCGCCGCTCCCAGCCGACCCCGCCGGTCAGCTGCCCGCCGGTGTAGGCGAGGAGCGCGTAGCCGGAGTCGCCCAGGCCGATCGAGGCACCCTTGAGGATCTCCGCGCTGAAGGGCTCGAACTCGGCGACGAGGATGCCGATCACGTTCGTCTTGTGGGACCGGAGGCTGCGCGCCACGAGGCTGGACTCGTAGCCGAGCTCGGCGATCACCGCCTGCACGTGGGACGTCGTGCGGCTGGCTACGCCGTAGCGCTCGTTGATCACCTTGGAGACGGTCGCGGTGGAGACGCCCGCCTTCCGCGCGACATCCGTGATCGTCACCCGTGCACCCATGAACGGAGCGTACTGCAACGAAATCGTTATCGATAACGTTTCCTATCGCAGAATTCCGTCCTGGTCGCGCCCCACGACCACCGCCATGCTAGCCGCACGCGGCACCCGCCCCCGGGTGGCGCGCGGTGTCACGCCTGCGGCAGGTACTCGAACCCCTCGACGTGCGCCACGGTGTCCGTCGGCCGCCCGTTGCTCGTGGCGTACACGCCGATCCACAGCCCCAGGAACCCGCCGGTCGTCACCGAGTCGAGCGCGCGACCGTCGACGGACGCGACCGTCGCCGGCTCGCGGTCGCCCGCCGCCGCGAGCAGCTGGTAGTCCTGCCCGCGCGCCCGCACGGCCAGCGTCACGGGCCCGTCCCGATCGGGCAGCACCAGCTCCCCCAGCCGGGTGTCGACACCCCGCCGGCGGTGGACCGCGACCACCCGACGTCCCTGGCCGCCATCGAGGAACAGCCGCACGTGGTCGTCCTCCGACTGGCGCACCGCGAGCCCGCACTCCTCCCCCGGACCGAGCGCGACGCGGACGATCGCGCGCACGTCCACGTCGGAGTGCTGCTGACGCACCGCGACGAACGCCGGCGTGACCGGGTCGGTCAGCGTGCTCGGTCGCAGGCTCAGGTCCCAGCCGTCGCCCCGCGCGGTCGCGAACCCTGCCGCGGGACCCCGCAGCGACGTCCACCGCGGGTCGTCCGGCCGGACCGTCCCGGACTCGGAGCCCTGGGCGACCCCGGGGCGTGCCGGCCCGGCGAAGGGCACCTCTACCTGGGCGGTGACGCGGCCGACGCCGGGGGCGAACACGGGCCAGCCGTCCTCCCAGGCGACGGGCACGAGGAACGTCTCGCGGCCGAGGTTGTAGTGGTAGCCGCCGTAGGGGCGCATCCCGAGCAGGACGGCCCACCAGCTGCCGTCGGCCGCCTCCACCAGGTCGGCGTGCCCGACGCCGACGACGTCCGACCCGGTTCCGAGGTGCCGGTGGGTCAGCACCGGGTTGCCCTTGTTGCCGACGTACGGCCCGGTCACCGACTCCGCCCGCGCGACCGAGACGGCGTGGTGGAACTCGGTGCCGCCCTCCGCCGCGAGCAGGTAGTACGTCCCGTCGACCTTGTACAGGTGGGGCGCCTCGGCCCAGACGACGTCGCGCAGGGCGCCGTTCCAGACCACGTGCTCCGGACCCACGAGCGACCTCGTCGCCGGGTCGAGCTCGCGCACCCACACCTCGGTCTGGTCGTGCCACTGCGGCTCGCGGGCCAGCCGGGTGCCGTGCACCCAGACCCGGCCGTCGTCGTCGAAGAAGATCGACGGGTCGATCCCGTCCTCGTCGAGCCACACAGGGTCCGACCACGGCCCGGCCGGGTCGGTCGCGGTCATGAGGAAGTTGCCGCCCCGCGTCGCGTCCTTCTGGTCGACCAGCGTGCAGACCAGCCAGAACGTGCCGTCGTGGAACCGGAGCGTGGGCGCGTACAGGCCGCCCGACGAGGCGATCCCGGCGTAGTCGAGCTGGTCCGCCCGGTCGGCGACGTGGCCGATCTGCTGCCAGCTCGCCAGGTCGGTGCTGTGGAAGACCGGCAGGCCCGGGAAGTACTCGAACGTCGAGGTCACCAGGTAGAAGTCCTCCCCCACCCGGCAGATCGACGGGTCGGGGTAGCAGCCCGGCAGCAGAGGGTTGCTGACGAGCGTCATGCGCCGACGATCTTGACTTCCACCGAGCGCGCGTCGGCGGTGGTGACCTCGTGGACGCCGCCGGTGATCGCCACCACGGCGCGGGCCGTGGCGGTCCCGGGGATCTCGCGCGACTCGGTGGCCCGGCCGTTGGAGATGACGCCGCCGGTGGACTCCTTGACGTTCGTCCCGGCGAGCGAGGACGCCGCGTGGGAGCCGACCCACACCTCGACGTCACCGGGCTCGACCACGCGGACCATGCGCCGGTCGGAGAACGCGAACCGGGTGGTGGGCACCGAGAACGTCACCCGGCTGGACGCGCCGGGCTCCAGCTCGACGCGGGCGTAGCCCAGCAGGGCCGCGACGGGCCGGGTGATCGAGCCCTGGACGTCGTGGCCGTAGAGCTGGACCGCGTCGGCGCCCGCGACCGAGCCCGTGTTCGTCACGGTCACCGCGGCGGTGAACGTGCCGCTCGACGCGACGGTCGTGTCGACGACCAGGTCCGAGTAGGCGAACTCCGTGTAGGACAGACCGAACCCGAAGGGGCGCACCGGCGTGGAGTCCGTCGAGGTGACGTCGGACGGCCCGCCGAGGATCGGCTGCAGGTACGAGTACGGCTGCGCGCCCGTGGAGCGCGGCATCGACACCGGGAGCCGACCGGACGGGTTGACCGCGCCGGTGACGACGTCGGCGATGGCGAGGCCGCCGCCCTCACCGGGGAAGAAGGCCTGCAGCACGGCGCCCGGGMGCGCGGCGGCGCCGTCGAGAGCCCAGCCGATGGCGTAGGGCCGGCCGGTGAGCAGGACCATGACGACGGGCGTCCCCGTCTCGACCAGAGCCTCGACGAGCTGCCGCTGCACACCCGGCAGGTCGAGCGACTCGGAGTCGTTGCCCTCGCCGACGGTCCCCCGGCCGAACAGCCCCGCCTGGTCGCCGACGACGACGACCGCGACGTCGGCACCCTGTGCGGCGGCGACGGCGTCGGCGAACCCGGAGGTGTCGTCACCCTCGACCGTGCAGCCCTCGGCGAACACGAGCTCCGGCCGCGTCAGGCCGGCCCGGTCGAACGCCGTGTCGAACCCCTCGAGGACCGTCGGGATCTCGAAGCCCATCGGGAGCTCGGGGTGGTGGGCCAGCACGTGGTTGGCGAACGAGTAGCAGCCCATGAGGGCTTCCGCGCGGTGCGCGTTCGGGCCGACCACGGCCACGCGCGCCGGCGGGGACGCCCACGCGTTGAGCGGTAGCACGCGGTCGTGGTTCGACAGCAGGACGACCGACTCCTCGGCGAGCCGGCGGGCCAGCTCCTGGTGCCGGGCCGAGTTGAGGTCGACGTCCGTCGGCGGCTCGTCCTCGAAGGCGTCGGGGTCGAGGAGGCCGAGCTCCTCCTTCTGGGCGAGGGCGCGCAGCACGGCCCGGTCGACGAAGGCCTCGTCGAACGCACCGGCGCGGACGCGGTCGGCCAGCGGCTGCAGGTAGGCGTCACCGGTGGGCAGCTCGATGTCGATGCCGGCCTCGAGCGCGAGTGCGGCCGCCTCGCCGCGGTCGGCGGCGATGGCGTGCATGACCTGCAGGAACGCGACCGCGAAGTAGTCGGCCACGACGACGCCGTCGAAGCCCCACCGCTCCCGCAGGACCTCGGTCAGGTACTGCGTGCTCGACGCCAGGGGCACGCCGTCGATGTCGACGTAGGCGTTCATCACCGAGCGGGCTCCGCCGTCGAGCACGGCCATCTCGAACGGGGGGAGGTACGTGTCGGCGATCTCGCGCGGACCCGCGCTGACCGGCGCGTGGTTGCGGCCGGACCGCGAGCCCGAGTAGCCGACGAAGTGCTTGAGCGTGGCGTGCACGCCGGCCTCCTGGAGGCCCTGCACGTACGCGGTACCGATGGTGCCGACGAGGTACGGGTCCTCGCCGATGCACTCGTCGACGCGCCCCCACCGCGGGTCCCGCACGACGTCGAGGACCGGCGCGAGACCCTGGTGGATGCCCAGCTCGCGCATCGAGGCGCCGATCTCGCGCGCCGCCTCGTGCACGAGCTCCGGGTCGAACGACGCGCCCCACGCCAGCGGCGTCGGATAGGTCGCGGCCTGCCAGGCGGCCAGCCCGGTGAGGCACTCCTCGTGGACCAGCGCGGGGATGCCCAGGCGCGTCTCGCGCTTGAGGCGGCGCTGCTCGGCCCACAGCCAGCCGGCGCGCTCGGCCGGGTCCACCGGTCGGGTGCCGTACACCCGCGTGTAGTGGCCGATGCCGTCACGCGTCACGTCGCCGAGGGCGCTGGAGGCCTTCTGGCCCGCGGCCATTTCGGACTGCATGGGCGCGACCGTGCCGTTCTGGTCGAGCCAGTAGCCCACGAGCTGGGCCAGCTTCTCCTCGAGAGTCATCTGCGCGTGCAGGGCGCGCACGCGCTCGGACACGTGAGGGATGGCGGGTACGGCGTCGACCACGGGGTCCTTCTCCTTCGTCATGACGTGGGGGTGCATCCGTCGGCGGACGGCACGGGCGGGGCGACCACGGACGCGGCGCGCCGGCCGCGTCCGTGGGTCGGACGCCGGTTCCAGCCCGGTCAGCCCTTGACCGCGCCGGTGAGGCCGCCGACGATGCGGCGCTCGAAGAGCGTGAAGAACAGCAGGGCCGGGATCATCGACAGCGACGTGAACGCGAGCACCCTCGCAGTGTCCACGGAGTACTGCGACGCGAAGGCCTGGACTCCTAGCGGGAGCGTGTAGCTGTTCTCGTTGTTGAGGATGAACAGCGGCAGGATGTAGCTGTTCCAGCTGGCGATGAACGCGAGGATCCCGACGGTCACCACGCCCGGGATGGACAGCGGGATCACCATGCGGAAGAAGAACCCGAGCCGGCTCGCGCCGTCGATCGACGCCGCTTCCTCGAGCTCCTTGGGGATCGCCCGGAGGAACGGCACGAGGATGATGACCGTGGTCGGCAGGGCGAACGCGATCTGCGGGAGGATGATGCCGGCCAGGCTGTCGCTGAGGCCCAGTCCCCGGATCATGATGTAGAGCGGCGTGATGGCCACGGTGATCGGGAACATCAGCCCGGCGGCGAAGAGCGCGTACAGGGCGGCCCGACCCGAGAAGTTGTAGCGCGCGAGCACGAAGCTGGCCGCCACGCCCAGGATGACCACGCCGATCGTGGTGCCGACGGCGCAGATCACCGAGTTGCCCACCTGGCGCCAGAAGATCGGGCTGCTCAGGACCTCGGAGTAGTTGACCACCTGCCACTTCGTCGGGAAGCCCGACGGGTCGACCGTGATCTCCGCGTTCGTGCGGAAGCCGCCGATGATGATGTAGAGCACCGGAGCGATGCAGAGCCCGACCAGCGCCCACGCCACGACGTAGGTGGCCCAGCCGGCGCGGGACAGGCTCGGCCGCTTCCGGCCGGCCAGCGGCCGCGGGGTCGTCGGGCTCAGCGGGGGCGCCGTCGTCGCGGTCATCACTTCTTTCCTTCCGTCAGGGCACCCTCGGTGTCGCGCCGCAGCACGAACCGCTGGTAGGTCAGCGCGACGATGAGCGAGATGATGAAGAGCACCACCGCGACGGCGCTGCCGTAGCCGTAGTTCGCGGCGTTGCGACCGTTGACCACCATGTAGGTGGCCATGGTCGACGTCCCGGCCGTCGCGGCCACGTACTGGCCCCAGATGATGTAGACGAGATCGAACAGCTGCAGGGCGCCGATGATCGAGAGGAACGCCCAGATCCGGATGGTGGGGCCTAGCAGCGGCAGGGTGATCCGCCGCTGGGTCTGCCAGTAGCTGGCCCCGTCGATCGCCGCCGCCTCGAACAGCTCCTCCGGGATGCTCTGCAGCCCGGCGAGGAACAGGATCACGGCGAAGCCGATGTACTTCCACGTGATGATGACCATCAGCGAGGCCATCGCGACCTTCGGGTCGGACAACCAGTCCACCGTCCAGTTCGGGAACCCGATCTTGGTCAGCAGGTCGTTGACCGCGCCGTTGGTCTGGAGCATGAGGCTCCAGCCGGTGCCGACGATCACCTCGGAGATGACGTACGGCACGAAGATCAGCACCCGCACGAGCGAGCGGCCGCGCATCTTCTGGTTGAGCAGGAGCGCGAGCAGCACCGCGGCGGGGCCCTGGAGCACCAGGGACAGGATCACGATGACGAAGTTGTGCCGCACGGCGTCGTGGAACGTCGTGTCCTGCAGGATCGTGACGTAGTTCTGCAGCCCCACGAAGTTCGTCGGCGGGCCGAAGCCCTTCCACTTGAAGAACCCGTAGTACCCGCCCAGCAGCACCGGGAAGATGACGAACGCCAGGAACATCAGCACGGCGGGGCCCGCGAGCAGGGAGATCTCGAGGCGCTGCCGCCAGGGTGAGGTGCCGACCCGGTAGACCGGGGACGACGCCGTGTCGGCGCCGTCCCCGATCTCCGAGGAACCCTCGGGCGAGGAGGTCACGGCGAGATTGCCCTCGCCCGAAGAGTTGCTCATGGTGCCGATTACTCCTTCGCCGCCGCGTCCTCGACGCCCTTGACGATGGCCGCCGAGTCGCCCTGACCGGCGAGCAGGTTCACCACGCCGGTGTTGAGCGCGTTGCCCACGTTCTGGCCGTACAGCGTGTCGAGCCACAGCGAGACGTACGGCGCCTCGTTGTACGCCGCGAGGACGTCCTTCAGGGCCGGCTCGGTGACGACGCCCTGGGCCTCCTGGCTGGCGGGCAGCGTGTGGAACGCGTTGGCGTAGCCCTCCTGGTACTTCTTCTGCATCGCGAAGTTCAGGAACTTCGAGCACTCCGGCGGGGCGTCCTTGGAGCAGGAGAAGCCGTCGAGGCCACCCATCATGGCGCCGGCCTCACCCTTGCCGCCGCTCGTCGTGGGGAAGGGGAACCAGGCCAGGTCGGCCAGGGGCTTCTTGTCCGGGGTCAGGGACGCGATCACGCCCGGGTCCCAGGCGCCCATGAGCTCCATCGCCGCCTGGTGGTTGGCCACCAGACCGGCCGACGAACCGGCACCCTGCTGGGCGGAGGTCGTCAGGAAGCCCTCGTTGAACGGCGAGGTCTTCGAGAACGCCTCGAGGTCGTCGCCCGCCTTCTTCCAGCACGGGTCGTCGAACGTCATGTCCGCGGCAGCCTTGTCCAGGGTGTCCTTGGTGCAGGCGCGCAGGGCGAAGAAGTAGTACCAGTGCGCGGCCGGCCAGGCGTCCTTGGCGCCGAGGGCGATCGGCTGGATGCCGGCAGCCTTGAGCTTGTCGACCGCAGCCTCGAGGTCCTCGATGGACTTCGGCGTGTCGGTGATGCCCGCCTGAGCGAACAGGTCCTTCGAGTAGTAGATGCCGCCCGGGAGGATCGACATCGGCATGCCGTAGACCTTGTCGTCGATGGTGAAGGCCTTGAACGCCGCGTCGCCGACCGCAGTCTTCGTCGCGTCGTCGACCTTGACCTCCTGCGCCTGCCCGGCCTCCACGACGTCGGCCAGCTTGCCGCCACCGCGCGCCATGAAGATGTCGGGGGCGTCGCCCGAGTTGAGGGCGGTCTGGAGCTTGCCGTCCATGTCCTCGTTCTGGATGGCCTGGATCTTGATGGTGACGCCGGGGTTCGCGGCCTCGAAGTCCTTGACCGTCGACTCCCAGTACGCCTTGCCCTCACCGGTGGTGGAGTTGTGCCAGAAGGTCATCTGGGTGTCGCCGCCGCTGGACGACCCGCCGTCGCCGCCGTCGTCGCCACCGCTACAGGCGGTGAGCCCAGCGGCACCCATCACCATGGCGGCTGAGACCGCCAGGAGCTTGCGAGCAATCATGAGATCTGTCCTCTTCGTCGAGTTGCACAGAGTGGAAAGCTGGCCCCTTGCTGGGCGGACCGCCGCTGCGCCCGGGCGTGACCCGGGTCAGCCGTGCTGCCCGCACTGCTCGTCACCGCCACAGGCCGGCATCGCCGCCGGTTCTGCGCCCGCCTGGCAAGGGCGGCACCACCGTTGCGAGTGGTGCAGTCTCTTCATTCACACACGCCCGGTCTCCGCTGACGGTGGGCGCAGTCGCCACTCTGGCACCGACCCGGCCGCATCGTCAAACGTTATCGATAACGTTTTACTAACGCTCGCGTCGCGGTCGGGGCACGCCCGTCGGACCACCGCCCCCGCCGACCCCTCATCCGGCGGCCGCGCGCGCCTCACGATTCGATAACGTTATCAATAACGATGTCGGCTGCCCTCGCGCCTCTGTCCGCTTCGTGCGTAACGTCCGGCCCGGAGTGGAGACGATCGCGCAAAGGAGCGCTGATGAGACGTGCACGAATCCTCACCGTCGTGGCCGGGGTGCTGGCGCTGGGTCTGACGACTCCGCCGGCCCTGGCCGCCGATCCGGTCGAGGCGCCGACGACTGTCCTGCAGAGCAACTTCGAGACCGCCGACCCCGCGCCCTGGGGACCGCGCGGGCCCGTCACCCTCACGGTGACCACGGCGGACGCGCACTCCGGCGCGGGCAGCCTCCTGACCACCGGGCGCACCGGCGACTGGAACGGACCCGCGACCGACGTCGCCGCGCTCTTCGACGCCGGGACCACCTACACGGTGTCGGCGTGGGTGAAGCTGGCCGCGGGGACCGTCGGGTCGTCGGCCGTGCACTTCACCGTCAACCAGACACCCGCGAGCAACGAGTACGCCTGGGTCGGCTCCCCCGTGGCCGCCACGGCGGACGCCTGGGTGCAGGTGACCGGCACGTACACCAAGGACGCGGCCGTCACCGCGGCCAGTCTCTACCTCGAGGCGGCGCCGATCGACGGCGCCAACCCGAGCCTCCTGCTGGACGACGTGCTGATCACGGCGCCGGCCGGCACGGGCGGCGGCACCGACCCGGACGTCGTCCCCGGAGGCGCCGTGAACCCGACCACCACGCCCGTGACCGCGGCCCGCGGCACTGGCGACGTCGCCGCGCTGACCTTCGACGACGGCCCGAACGGCGCGACCACCGGGGCGCTGCTCGACTTCCTCAAGTCGCAGGGCCTGCACGCGACGTTCTGCGTGATCGGCCAGAACATCCAGGCCGCCGGCGGTGCCGCGGTGCTGCAGCGGATCGTCGCCGAGGGCCACACCCTGTGCAACCACTCGACGACCTACGCCGACATGGGCAGCTGGACCCCCGAGCAGGTGCGCGCCGACCTCGTCGCCAACCTGGGGATCATCCGCGACGCCCTGGGGGACCCGAACGCGAAGGTCCCGTACTTCCGGGCGCCGAACGGCAGCTGGGGGCAGACCGCGGGGGTCGCTGTCTCCCTCGGCATGCAGCCTCTCGCGGTGGTCAACACGATCAGCGACTGGGAGACGCAGGACGTCCCCACCCTCACCACCAACCTGCGCGCGGCCATGAAGCCCGGCCAGGTGGTGCTCACGCACGACGGCGGCGGTGACCGCTCGGGCACGCTCGCGGCGGTGCGGACCGTGGTCACCGAGCGCCTGGCCGCCGGGTGGTCGTTCACGCTCCCCGCCGGCGGCGCCGACGACACCGGCGTCCCGACGTCGTCCCTGTCCACCGGGTTCGAGGACGGGCTCGGCGTCTGGGCCGCGCGCGGCAACGGCACCGCGCCGACCGTGGCGACGACGACCGCGGAGGCCCACGCCGGCCTGCAGTCCGCGTCCGTGTCCGGGCGCACGGACACCTGGCACGGCCTGGGCGCGCCCGTCACGGGCGTCTTCCAGACGGGCCGGACCTACCAGGTCTCCGCCTGGGTCAAGCTCGCCGCGGGCGAGGCCGGGTCCGCCGACGTGCGGATCAGCGTCCAGCGCGACAACGCCGGCTCGTCCTCGTACGACACGGTCGCCACCGCGACCGGCGTGACGGCGGGTGCGTGGGTGCAGGTGCAGGCCTCCTACACGATGGCCGCCGCCGAGAGCGCGCTGCTGTACGTCGAGACCGCGTCGGGCACGCCGTCGTTCCTCGTCGACGACATCGTCGTCACGGGGTCCACCGCTCCCCCGATCCAGCAGGACATCGCGTCCCTGCAGGACGTGCTGCCGTGGCCCGTCGGCGTCGCCATCGACGAGCGCGAGACCGTGGGCACGGGCGCGCAGCTGGTCACCAAGCACTACGACCAGCTCACGCCCGAGAACTCCATGAAGCCCGAGGCCATCCAGCCGACCGAGGGCACGTTCACGTTCGACGCCGCCGACCACCTGGTCGACTTCGCGAAGGCGAACGGGATGCGCGTGCACGGGCACACGCTCGTCTGGCACAGCCAGACCCCCGCGTGGTTCTTCCAGCACGCCGACGGCACGCCGCTGACCGACAGCGCCGCCGACCAGGCGCGGCTGCTGGCGCGCATGCGGACGCACATCGAGACCGTGGCCGACCACTACCGCACCAAGTACGGGGAGTTCGGCACCGCCGGCAACCCCATCGTCAGCTTCGACGTGGTCAACGAGGCGATCGCCGAGAGCGAGAGCGACGGGCTGCGCCGCAGCCCCTGGTACACCACGCTCGGCCCGGGCTACATCGCCGACGCCTTCGAGATCGCCTCCCAGGCGTTCAACGGCGGCGACCCCGACGGCCCGGTCCAGCTGTTCATCAACGACTACAACACCGAGCTGCCCGCCAAGCGGCAGGCGCTGCTCACGGTCCTGCAGGGGCTGCTGGCCGACGGCGTGCCGATCGACGGGGTGGGGCACCAGTTCCACATCAGCCTGTCGCAGTCCGTGGACCAGCTGCGCACGACGCTCCACACGTTCGCGACCCTGGGCGTGCTCCAGGACGTGAGCGAGCTGGACGTGCAGATCGACGGCACCGTCACCCAGGAGAAGCTGGTCGAGCAGGGCTACTACTACGCCTCGCTCTTCGCGGTGCTCCGGGAGTTCCCGGACCTGTTCGCCGTGACCCTGTGGGGTCCGTACGACAGCCGCAGCTGGCGGACCGGGGCACCCCTCCCCTTCGACGACGACCTGCAGGCCAAGCCCGCGTACTGGGGCATCGTCGACCCGAGCCGGTTGCCGACCCTCACCCGGCAGGCGAACGCCGCGCAGGCGGACGCCCCGGACGCGCTCCAGTGGCGGCTGCCGCCGCTGGTCCCCGTCTCGGGCGGCACCGGGTTCCAGCTGCGCTGGTCCGGTGACCACCTCACGGCCTACGTGCACGTCGCCGACACCACCGACGACGGTGACCAGGACACCGCGACGTTCTTCGGCTCGGGCGCTCCGGTGACGGTCACCCGGACGGCGGGCACGTCGACGGCCGACGGCTGGACGGCCGTGGTCGAGCTGCCGCTCGCCGCTCCGGGCGTCGTCGGCGCCACCGTGCCGTTCGACGTGCGGGTGGCCGACGGCAGCGGCGGGCTGGTGTCCTGGAACGACCTGGGGCACCACCAGGAGACCGGCGGACCGCTCGGCGTGATCACGCTGGTGGAGCCCGTCGGCTACGTCGCCATACCGCAGGCCCCCACGGCCCCGACCATCGACGGCACCGTCGACCCCGCGTGGGCCGACGCTCCGGTGGTCCGCACCGACGTGCAGGTGGAGGGCACCCCGGGCGCGACCGCCGAGATCCGGCTCCTGTGGCACGACGACCGCATCGACGTGCTCGCCCAGGTCACCGACCCGTCGCTCGACGCGACGAGCACGAACGCCTGGGAGCAGGACTCGGTCGAGGTCTTCCTCGACCCGGTCAACGCGAAGTCCGGTCCCTACAACCCGGCCGACGGGCAGTACCGGATCAACTACCTCAACGCGGTGTCGATCAGCGGCGACCTCGCCGTGATCGGTGACCGGCTGACCAGCGCGACCGCGGTCGTCGACGGCGGGTACGTCGTCGAGGCGTCGCTCTCGCTCGGGCACGCCGTCACGCCCGGCGACCTCGCGGGCCTGGACTTCCAGGTCAACGACGGCACGGCGGGCGTGCGCGGGTCGGTGCGGACGTGGTCCGACCCGACCGGCCGGTCGTACCAGAACACCTCCCGCTGGGGCGTGGGCCAGCTGGTCGCGCCGGCGCCGTCCGCGCCGGTGATCACCCAGCAGCCGGTGTCCGTCTCGGGCGCCCTCGGGTCGACCGTGACCCTCACCGCGGCGGCGTCGGGCTACCCCGCGCCGACCGTGCAGTGGCAGGTGCGCGGGCGGTTCCCCTGGCAGTGGACCGACGTGGCAGGGGCGACGTCCACCACGCTGTCGCTCCCCCTCACGGCGCGGCTGGACGGCGCCCGCTACCGGGCGGTCTTCACCAGCTCCGAGGGGTCGGCCACGACCGACGTCGCGACGGTGTCGGTCGACCGCGCTGCGCCGGTGGTGACGACGCAGCCCGCGTCGGTCACCGGCACGGTCGGCTCGACGGTCCGCCTGACGGCCGCCGCCACCGGGTACCCCGAGCCGACGGTCCGCTGGCAGCAGCGGTCGGCCGGCGGGTCGTGGCGCTGGGTGGCCCGGTCCGACAGCACCACGCTGAAGGTGACGGTGGGCAAGGCGCCCACCGACTACCGGGCGGTGTTCTCGAACCGGCTCGGCCAGGCGACCTCCGGGACGGCGACCGTGTCGCCGGCTCCGGTGGCGCCCAGGATCGTCGACCAGCCCCGGAACGCGAGCGCGCGGGCCGGCAAGGTCGCGCGGTTCACGGTCGACGTCTCCGGGCTCCCGGAGCCGAGCATCCAGTGGTTCGAGCAGCTGAAGGGGTCGCAGACCTGGACCCCGATCAGCGGCGCGACCGAGGACCGCCTGTCGGTCACCGCGACGGCGGCCCGGGACGGTGCCCGGTACCGGGCGGTGGCGACGAACGCCGCCGGGTCGGCGACGTCGCGCACCGTCGAGCTGGACGTGACCGGCCGCTGACGGACGGCACCGCAGAACCCCGAGGGCCCCGGATCAACCTCCACTCCGATCCGKGGCCCTCGGCCTGTCCACGCTCAGGCCTGCGACCGGCCCTGCCAGGTGCAGACGCACACCTCATTGCCCTCGGCGTCGGCGAGCACCGTGAAGGCCGGCGCCTGGGTGTCGCTGACCAGGTGACCTCCCGCGGCGATCGCGGCGGCGATGCGCTCCTGCGCCTGGTCGTGCGGGACGGTGATGTCGAAGTGGATCCGGTTGCGCTGCGGGCGCGGGGCGTCCATCTGCTGGAACCAGATCGCCGGCCCGATCCCGGCGGGGTCGGTCACCTCGTCGTCGGACGTCACCTCGTACCCCATGACGGCCGCCCAGAACGGCTGCACGGCGGGGATGTCGAGGGCGTCGATGGCCAGCTCGAGGATCTCGCTGCGGGACACGTCGCCCGTCAGCCCGAGCTCGTCGGCAGCCTTGCTCACCGTCGCGGCGAGGTCGACGTCGCGCTGCGTCAGCCCCCCGGCGTCGTGGCTCGACGTGGTGACGGTGACCTGGCCCCAGCGAAGGACGACGTCGGGGTGGTGGTTCGCCTCGTCGGCGGCCGCCGCGATCCGCGCGACGAACGCCGCCGCCGTGGTGAAGTCCGGCGCGGTGAACGTCGCCCGGAGGGTGCGCAGGAGGACGCGCCAATGCCGCGCGTCGACGGCCTCGGTGACGGCGGAGTGGCGCAGGAGCGTGGTGTCAGCCATGGCGACCACCCTGCCACCGGTCGCTCAGCGCTGCAGCGACGCCTCGGACTCCGAGTCGGCGCCGGCCCGGATGTGCCGGGTCACCCACGGCGCGAGGGCGAACATCCCGCCGGCGAACGCCAGGGCGATGAGCCCGATGGTGCCGAAGTACGCGGCGGGGGTGGCCTCCGGCGTGCCCTGGATCACCTGGGCGGCGATCGCGTTGCCGGCCGACGGCGCGAGGAACCACAGCGCCATCGCCTGCCCGCGGAACGCCCGCGGCGCCAGCAGCGTCGTCGCCGCGAGACCGACGGGCGACAGGCACAGCTCGCCGATGGTCTGGATCACGTAGACGATGACCAGCACCCACGCCGAGGTCTTCCCGCCGTCGGCGAGCCAGGAGGCCGCCGCCAGGAAGACGAAGCTCAGCGCGGCGAACGTCAGACCGAGCGCGAACTTCACGGCCGTCGGCGGGCGGTCGTCGAGCTTGATCCACAGCCACGCGAACACGGGTGCGAGCACGATGATCGCCGCCGGGTTGACCGACTGGAAGAACGCGGGCGAGATGGTGACCCCGAACATCACCAGGTCGGTGTTGTCCTTCGCGTACGACGCGAGCGTGCTGGCCGCCTGCTCGAAGATCATCCAGAAGATCATCGCGGCGATGAACAGCGGGATGTACGCCCGCAGCCGCGTGCGCTCGTGGGCGTTCACCTTGGGCGAGCGGAACATGACGATGAACGTCGCGACGGGCGCCGCGAAGGCCAGGTAGGAGACGGCGTCGATGAACGCCGGCAGCCCGAAGCCGCCCTCGACGATCCAGCCGGCCGCGACCGCGAGCGCGACACCCAGCAGCACGATCAGGAACAGGCGCACGACCGCCGGCCGGTCCTGGGGCGTCAGCGGGTTCGGGGGGACGTCGCCGGCGCCACCCAGGTACTTGCGGCCCGCGACGAAGAACACCAGCGCGATCGCCATGCCGACCGCGGCGACCGCGAAGCCCGCGTGGTACCCGCCCGCCGTCTGCGCCGCCCCGACCAGGAACGGCGCGGCCAGCGAGCCGATGTTGATGCCCATGTAGAAGATCGAGAAGCCGGAGTCGCGGCGCGGGTCGTCGCGGTCGTACAGCTCCCCGACCATGCTGGACACGTTCGGCTTGAGCAGGCCGGTGCCCAGCGCCACCAGCACGATGCCGATGTAGGAGAACAGCGCCTGCGGGACGGTGAGGAACACGTGGCCGGCCGCGATGATGATGCCGCCGTAGAGCACCGAGCGTCGGGCACCGATCACCCGGTCAGCCAGCCAGCCGCCGAGCACCGACAGCAGGTACACCGAGGAGCCGTAGATGGCGACGAGCGCCTCGCCGGACGTCTGCTCGATCCCCAGGCCGCCGTTGGCCACCGTGTCGGTCAGGTAGTACAGCAGGATGGCGCGCATCCCGTAGTAGCTGAACCGCTCCCACAGCTCGGTGCCGAACAGCGTGAGCAGGCCGAGTGGCTGGCCGAAGAACGCCCTGTCGCTCGGCAGCGTGTCGGCCTTGCGGCCGGACGGCGCTCCCCCCGCTTGCGCGTCGCTCATGCAAGCCATCGTGGCCTCACCTGTGCGCGGCGCACCACCCCGCGCGGGGCGGCCTCCCCGCGGTTACCGTCGCCGGGTGCCCACGATCCACTGGTTCCGCCGCGACCTGCGGCTCGCGGACAATCCCGCGCTCGGCGCGGCGGTGACGGAGGCGCGGGCCGACGACGACGAGGTCGTGCCCTTGTTCGTCGTCGACCCGTCGCTCTGGACGACGTCCGGCGCGCCCCGGCTCGCGTACCTCGCGCGGAGCCTCCGGGCGCTCGACGAGGCGCTGGGTGGCCGCCTGGTAGTCCGGCACGGATCCCCGGCCGCCGTGGTGCCGGCGCTGGCGGAGGAGGTCGGCGCGCCGGCCGTGCACGTCACCGCCGCGACCGAGCCATACGGTCGCCGGCGGGACGACGCCGTCGAGCGGGCGCTCCGGGTGCCCCTGGTCCGGACCGGCAGTCCGTACGCCGTGGCGCCGGGCCGCCTGACCACGCAGGGCGGGACCCCGTTCCAGGTGTTCACGCCGTTCCGGGGAGCCTGGCTCGACCACGGCTGGGCTGCGCCCGCGCCACGGCCGCGGTCCGTGCCGTGGGCGGACGTCCGTTCCGACGACCTCCCCGACGCCCCCGCAACCGACGTGCGGCTGCCGGCGGCCGGCGAGCGCGCCGCGCACGAGCGGTGGACCTCGTACCTGCACGGTGACCTGGCGCAGTACGGGACGCTGCGCGACCGGCCCGACCTCGACGCGACGTCGATGCTCTCGATCCCGCTGAAGTACGGCGAGCTCCACCCGCGGACCCTGCTCGCGGACCTCGCGGCAGCGCCGTTCGACGTCACGACGTTCCGCTCCGAGCTGGCGTGGCGGGAGTTCCACGCCGACGTGCTCTGGCACCACCCTGGGGCGGCGAGCCGGTCGCTGCGGACCGTCGTCCCCGACGACTCGTGGGACGACGGCGACGCCTCGTTCGCCGCGTGGGCCGCGGGCCGGACCGGGTACCCGTTCGTCGACGCCGGCATGCGGCAGCTGCGGGCGCTCGGCTGGATGCACAACCGTGTGCGCATGGTCGTCGCGTCGTTCCTGGTCAAGGACCTGCACGTGCGCTGGCAGCGCGGCGCCGCGCACTTCATGGAGTGGCTGGTGGACGGGGACGTGCCGCAGAACCAGCTCAACTGGCAGTGGGTCGCCGGCACCGGCCGCGACGCCGCGCCGTACTTCCGCGTGTTCAACCCGGTGACGCAGGGCGAGAAGTTCGACCCCGACGGTGCGTACGTCCGCGAGTGGGTGCCGGAGCTGCGCGGCATCCCCGGCCGTGCCGTGCACCAGCCCTGGAAGCTCGGGCTCGAGGCGCCCGAGGACTACCCGGACCGCATCGTGGACCACGCGGCGGAGCGCAAGGTCGCCCTCGACGACTTCCACCGCGGCCGCGGCTGACGCTCGCCGAGCCGAGCGCACGGCGCGTCCGCCGCGCGGGGTCGTGCGCTCCTCTGGCGCCTCGCGCCAGCGCGCCGCGCCGCCGGCTGCGGCCGAACCTGCGGCACTTGGTACCGGAGGGGCCGATGGGGCGCGCCGGGCGTTCCATCCGCATCGTGCGTCACAAGTGCGGCAGGGTCCGACGGCGCTCCGGCCCCGACGAGCCCTCACCCGAGAGCGAGGTGCGCGGCTACGGGATCTGGCTCGCCCGGAACTCGTCCTCGAGCAGCGACATGATGATGCCGTCGCAGTAGCCCGGGCCGTCGCGGTAGGCGTCGCGCTTGCGGCCCTCCACCCGGAAGCCGAGGTTCTCGTACAGCGACTTCGCGCGCGCGTTGATGCTGAGCACGTCGAGCTCCACGCGGTGCAGGGCGAGCCCGTCGAAGGCCAGCCCGAGGATCAGCTGGATCGCCTCGGTGCCGTAGCCGCGGCCGCGGTAACCCGGGCGCATCGCGAGCCGCAGGTTGGCGGACCGCACGACCTCGTCGATCTCGTTCAGCACGATCTCACCGAGGTACTCATCGGACGCCGTCGTGGTGACCGCGAGGTCGATGCGGCCCTCGACCGAGGCGATCGTGGCGCACCAGTCGTCGATCTGCTTGCGCGTGAACACCTGCGTGGTGCCCGTGAGCCGGTTGCCGTCGGCGTCGTTGACGGACTCCCACATCCCGTCCGCGTCGCCAGCCCGGATGGGTCGGAGCACGATCATCTCGCCCTGGAGCGTGGGCTTCTCCATCGCTGCCTCCTGTCGCCGATCGCGAACGCTACGGCGTGGGTGTGCCAGGGACGTTACCGGCGGATCACGGCGCGCGTCTGCCGGATCGCCGGAGAGCCGCAACGTCCGCACTCGAGGGGGCTCTGACCTTCTCGAGTGCGGACGTTGCGGGCTGTCAGGAGCCGATTCGCTCCAGCAGCAGCTCGCGGACCCGGCCGGCGTCGGCCTGCCCGCGGGTCGCCTTCATGACCGCACCGATGATCGCGCCGACCGGGCCGAGGTTGCCCGACCGGATCTTCTCGGCGATGTCCGGCTGCGCGGCCAGTGCGGCGTCGATCGCCTCGAGCAGCGGGCCGTCGTCGGACACGACCTCGAGCCCGCGCGCGACCAGCACCGCCTCGGGGTCGCCCTCGCCCGCGAGCACGCCCTCGAGCACCTGGCGGGCCAGCTTGTCGTTGATCCGGCCGTCGTCGACCAGCTTCTGCAGCTGCCCCACCTGGGTCGGCGTCACCGGCAGGTCCGCCAGCTCGATCTCCTGCTGCTTGGCCGTCCGGGCCAGCTCGCCCATCCACCACTTGCGCGCGGCAGCCGGGCTGGCGCCCGCAGCGATCGTGGTCTCGATGAGCTCGACGGCGCCGGCGTTGACGACGTCGCGCATCTCGGCGTCGGCGTACTGCCACTCCCCCTGCAGCCTGCGGCGGCGGGCAGCAGGCAGCTCGGGCAGCCCGGCGCGGATCTCCTCGACCCACGCGCGGTCCGGGGCGATGGGGACGAGGTCGGGCTCCGGGAAGTACCGGTAGTCCTCGGCGTCGGACTTCACTCGGCCCGACGCCGTGGTGCCGGTGTCCTCGTGCCAGTGCCGCGTCTCCTGGATGATCGGCACGCCGGCGTCGAGCACGCCCGCCTGCCGGCTCACCTCGTAACGCACGGCCCGCTCGACCGACCGGAACGAGTTGACGTTCTTGGTCTCGGTGCGGGTGCCCAAGGGGCTGTCCACGGAAGGCCGCAGCGACACGTTGACGTCGGCGCGCACGTTGCCGCGCTCCATCCGCGCCTCGGAGACCTCGAGCGCACGGAAGATGTCGCGCAGCGTCTGCACGTAGGCGCGCGCGACCTCGGGCGCCCGCTCCCCCGCGCCGGTGATCGGCTTGGTGACGATCTCCACCAGCGGGATGCCCGCGCGGTTGTAGTCGACGAGCGAGTACTCGGCGCCGTGGATGCGCCCGTCGGAGCCGCCGATGTGCGTGTTCTTGCCGGCGTCCTCCTCCATGTGCGCGCGCTCGATGTCGACGCGGAAGATGCTGCCGTCGTCCAGCTCGACGTCGACCCAGCCCTCGTACGCGATGGGCTCGTCGTACTGGGACGTCTGGAAGTTCTTGGGGACGTCCGGGTAGAAGTAGTTCTTCCGCGCGAACCGGCACGTCTCGGCGATCGAGCAGTTCAGCGCGAGGCCGATGCGGATCGCGTACTCGACCGCGACCGCGTTGACGGCCGGCAGCGCGCCCGGCAGCCCGAGCGAGACCGGCGTGACCTGCGTGTTCGGCTCGGCGCCGAACGTGACCTCGGCGCCGTCGAACATCTTGGTGCGCGTGCCCAGCTCGACGTGCACCTCGATGCCGATGACCGTGTCGTAGCGCGCGACGGCGTCGTCGTAGTCCACCAAGGTGCTCATCGTCCGACCTCCAGCTCGGGCGCGCGCGACAGCAGCGGACCCTCCCACGACTGCTCCAGCATCATCTCGAGCGCGGCCCCGACCCGGTACAGGCGGTCGTCGGCCTTCGCAGGCGCGAGCACCTGGAACCCGACCGGCAGGCCGTCGTCCGACAGGCCGCTCGGCAGCGACAGGCCCGGCACGCCCGCCAGGTTGGCCGGGATGGTCGCGACGTCGTTGAGGTACATGGCCAKCGGGTCGTCCAGCTTCTCGCCCAGCTTGAACGCCGTGGTCGGCGCCGTCGGGGAGACGAGCACGTCCGCGGCCTCGAACGCGGCCGTGAAGTCGCGCTGGATGAGCGTGCGGACCTTCTGCGCCGAGCCGTAGTAGGCGTCGTAGTAGCCCGCCGACAGGGCGTAGGTGCCCAGGATGATGCGGCGCTTGACCTCGTCGCCGAACCCCTGCCCGCGCGTGGCGGACATGACGCGCTCCGCGGTCGGGTTGTCTTCGGGGATGACCCGCAGCCCGAACCGCATGCCGTCGAACTTGGCCAGGTTGCTCGACGCCTCGGCCGGCAGGATCAGGTAGTACGCCGCGAGGGCGTACGTGAAGTGCGGGCACGAGACCTCGACGATCTCGGCGCCCGCGCCGCGCAGCAGCTCGAGCGACTCCTCGAACCGGGCGAGCACGCCCGCCTGGTAGCCCTCGCCCTGCAGCTCCCGGATGACGCCGACGCGCACGCCGGACAGGTCGCCGGTCGCGCCCTCGCGGGCCGCGGCGACGAGCGCCGGCAGCGGCTCGTCGATCGAGGTGGAGTCGCGCGGGTCGTGCCCGCCGATGAGCTCGTGGAGCAGGGCCGAGTCGAGGACCGTGCGGGTCACGGGACCGGCCTGGTCCAGCGACGAGGCCAGCGCGATGAGCCCGTACCGGGAGACGCCGCCGTACGTCGGCTTGACGCCGACCGTGCCGGTGACGGCGGCGGGCTGGCGGATCGAGCCGCCGGTGTCGGTGCCGATGGCCAGCGGCGCCTCGTACGCAGCGACCGCCGCGGCGGACCCGCCCCCGGACCCGCCGGGGATCCGGTCGAGGTCCCACGGGTTGTGCGTGTTGCCGTAGGCCGAGTGCTCGGTCGACGACCCCATGGCGAACTCGTCCATGTTGGTCTTGCCCAGGATGGGCAGCCCCGCGGCCTTGATCTTCTCCACCAGGGTCGCGTCGTACGGCGGGATCCAGCCCTCGAGGATCTTCGATCCTGCGGTCGTCGCCAGACCCTTGGTCACGACGACGTCCTTGACCGCGATCGGCACGCCCGCGAGCGCGTGCAGCGACTCCCCGGCGGCGCGGCGCGCGTCGACGTCGGCGGCCGTGGCCAGCGCGGCATCGCTGCTGACCTGGAGGAACGCGTGGATCGCTCCGTCGACATCGGCGATCCGGTCGAGGTGCGCCTGCGTCGCCTCGACGCTGGACACCTCCTTCGCGGCCAGCTTGTCCGCGAGCACGGCGGCGGAGAGGCGCGTGAGGTCGGTGCTCATCTGTCGCCCTCCCCCTGCGTTCCGTTCCCGGCGGGTGCCGCCTCCGGCGTCCCCCACCGTCCACTGCACTTCGGGTGCGGTCTCCGGTTCACGAGTCCTCCCCCAGGATCTGCGGCACCGCGAACTTGCCGTCGATCTGCGCGGGCGCGGACGCCAGCACCAGGTCCCGGTCCACCGGCGTCACGGGGACGTCGGGACGGAACACGTTGGTCAGCGGCAGGGGGTGGCTGGTGGCCGGCACGTCGGGCGTGGCGATCTCGCTCACGCGGGCGACCGACTCGACGATGACGTCGAGCTCGCCCGCGAGGCGGTCGAGCTCCGCCGGTGTGAGGTCGATCCGTGCCAGGCCCGCCACGCGCGCGACCTCGTCGCGAGAGAGGGTGGACATGGCGGGAAGTCTAGTCGGCGCGGGGAAGCAGTCCCGGCCGCGTCAGACCCGGTCGGCCGCCGCGAGGACGAGGGCCAGCAGCGCCTGGGCGTAGGCGTCGGCCGCGTCGTCGGCGCTGAACACCTGCTCCGGCCGGCCCGAGACCTCGATCAGCACCTGGTAGCCACCGAACGTCGACCGGGCGAGGCTGCGGAACGTCCCGCCGAGCAGGTCGCGCAGCTGGTCCTCCCGCGGCAGCCACAGCGCGTCCTCCTGGGCCACCGAGTCGAGCGCCCACTCCGTCGTGCCGTTGAAGCCCAGCACGGTGCCCGTCGGGTAGTCGTGCGGCTCGACCACCATGTCGGAGATGGTGAACACCTGACCCTCGAGCGCGCGGACGGTGAACCGGTCGCCCGGCGCGGGGTGCCAGCGCAGGCCCGCCTCGTGGAGCTCCTGGGCGCGCGACAGCGAGATCATCAGCCCAGTATGTGTCGGCCCGTCGTCAGCGCGCGCTGAACGCCGCGTCGAACGCTGCCTCCGGCGGGTCGAACGCGTTGCGCCGCACGAACTCGAGCGCCTCGGGCGCACCGAGCAGGCGGTCCATCCCGGCGTCCTCCCACTCGACGGAGATCGGGCCGTCGTAGCCGATGGAGTTGAGCGCCCGGAACGACGCCTCCCACGGCACGTCGCCGCGGCCGGTGGACACGAAGTCCCACCCGCGACGCAGGTCGGCCCAGGCCAGGTGCGACCCGAGCCGGCCGTTGCGCCCGTTGCCCAGCCGGAGCTTCACGTCCTTGCAGTCGACGTGGTAGATCCGGTCGGCGAACTCGAGGATGAAGTCCACCGGGTCGAGCTGCTGCCAGATGAAGTGGCTCGGGTCCCAGTTGAGCCCGAACGCCTCGCGGTGGCCGATGGCCTCGAGCGTGCGCACGCAGGTCCAGTAGTCGTAGGCGATCTCGCTGGGGTGCACCTCGTGCGCGAACCGCACGCCGACCTCGTCGAACACGTCGAGGATCGGGTTCCACCGGTCGGCGAAGTCCTGGTACCCGGCGTCGACCGCCTCCTGCGAGACGGGCGGGAACATCGCGACGTACTTCCAGATGCTCGACCCGGTGAAGCCGACGACCGTCTTGACCCCGAGCTTCGCGGCCAGCCGCGCCGTGTGCTTCATCTCCTCCGCCGCACGCTGGCGGACGCCCTCCGGGTCGCCGTCGCCCCAGACCTGGTCGGACAGGATGTCGCGGTGCCGCTGGTCGATCGGGTCGTCGCAGACGGCCTGACCCTTGAGGTGGTTCGAGATCGCGAACACCTTCAGGTTGTACTTCTCCAGCAGCGCGAGCTTGCCCGCCACGTACTCCTCGTCGTCCCAGCGCCACGGGTCCAGGTGGTCCCCCCAGCAGGCGATCTCGAGGCCGTCGTAGCCCCACCCGGACGCGAGGCGCGCGACCTCCTCGAAGGGCAGGTCGGCCCACTGGCCGGTGAACAGCGTGATCGGTCGGGTCATCGTCAGCTCTCCTTCTGCACGGGGGTCCAGATGCTCTCGTGGGCGGCCGACCGCTCCACCGCGTCCAGCACGCGCTGCACCGCGAGGCCGTCGGCGAAGCTGGGCACCGGCTGGCGGTGCTCGGCGATGGCGGTGACCAGGTCCACTGCCTGGTGGGTGAAGGCGTGCTCGTACCCGAGGCCGTGACCCGGGGGCCACCAGGCGGCCACGTAGGCGTGCTCGGGCTCGGTGACGACGATCCGCCGGAAGCCCGCCTCGACGGCCGGCTGCGACGCGTCGAAGAAGTGCAGGACGTTCATGTCCTCGAAGTCGAACGCCAGCGAGCCGGCCGACCCGTTGATCTCGAGGCGGATCGCGTTCTTGCGGCCCCACGCGAACCGCGTGGCCTCGAACGTGGCCAGGCCGCCGCCCGACATCCGGCCGAGGAAGATCGCCGCGTCGTCGACCGTCACGGGACCCGTCTCGGTGCTCGATGCGGTCCCGTGCAGGCCACCGAACGACTCGGCGACGGGCCGCTCCTTGACGAACGTCTCGAGCACGGCGGACACGCCCGTGACCGACTCGCCCGTGACGAACTGCGCCAGGTCGATGACGTGCGCCCCGATGTCGCCGAGCGCGCCCGAGCCGGCCTTCTGCTTGTCCAGCCGCCACGACAGCGGTGCCTGCGGGTCGGCGATCCAGTCCTGCAGGTACTGCGCGCGCACGTGCCGGACGGTGCCGATGCGACCGTCCGCGACGAGCGTGCGGGCCAGCTGGATCGCGGGCACCCGGCGGTAGGTGAAGCCGACCATCGCGAGGCCGTCGCTGGCCTCGGCCGCGCGGACCATCGCCTCGGCCTCCTCGACGGAGTTGGCCAGCGGCTTCTCGCAGAGCACGTGCTTGCCGGCGGCGAGCGCGGCGATCGCGATCTCTGCGTGCGTGTCGCCCGGCGTGCAGATGTCGACCAGGTCGACGTCGTCACGGGCGACGAGGGCCTTCCAGTCCGTCTCGGTGCTCGACCACCCGAGCTTCGCGGCGGCCGCCTCGACGGCCTCCGGGGAACGACCGGCCACCACGGCCATGTCGGGGCGCATCGGCAGGTCGAAGAACCGCGGTGCGTTGCGCCAGGCCTGCGAGTGCGCGATCCCCATGAACGCGTACCCGATCATGCCCACGCCCAGGCGCGGGGGTGCTGCTGTCACGGCTCCTCCTTCTGGCCCCGGGCGGGTCCCCTGCGGAGGGGGACCCGCCCGGCTCGGTCAGGCTGGCTCAGGACTCGAAGGCGCTGGGCAGGTACTGGTCGACGTTGTCCTTGGTGACCACGGGTGCGTACAGCTGGACCTTGCGGGGCACCTCGACCTCGACCAGGTCGCTCATCGACTTGCCCTGGACCAGCAGGCGGGCCAGCTTGATGCCGTCGGCGGCCTGCGTCGACGGGTAGATGACCGTGGCCTTGAGCACCGTGTTGTCGGCCTTGATGGCCTCCATGACGTTCTTCGAGCCGGCGCCGCCGACCATGAAGAACTCGTCGCGGCCCGCGTTCTCGATGGCCGCCAGCACGCCGACGCCCTGGTCGTCGTCGTGGTTCCAGATGGCGTCGAGCTGCGGGGCGGCCTGCAGCAGGTTGGCCGCTGCGGCCTCGCCGCCCTGGACGGTGAAGTCAGCCGCGACGCGGTTGCTCACCTTGAGGCCGCACTGCGCGAGCGCGTCCTTGAAGCCCTGGCTGCGGTCCTGCGTCAGGGGCAGGGAGTCGATGCCGGCGATCTCGGCCACCTTGGCGTCGGGCTTGCCGCCCAGCTCGCCGCAGATGTAGGCGCCGGCGCTGACACCCATGCCGTAGTTGTCGCCGAGCACGGTGGTGCGCGCGGCGTTCGGGTCGTCGAACTCGCGGTCGACGTTGATGACGACGATCCCGGCGTCCATGGCCTTGGTCGCGACCTCGGTGAGCGCCGCGCCGTCGAACGGCAGGAGCACGATGGCGTCGACCTTGTCGTTGATGAACTGCTCGATCTGGCTGATCTGCACGTTGACGTCGTTGGTGCCCTCGGCCTTGACCAGCTCGACGTCCGAGTACTTGGCGGCCTCGTCGACGGCCGACTTCGTGATCGAGCCCATCCAGCCGTGGTCGGCGGCCGGCGCGGAGAAGCCGATCGTGACCTTGTCGCCCGGCTCGTCGTTGCCGGTCGCGGCGGCCGCGGGGGCGGCCGGCTGGTCGGTGCTGGTGTCCTCGGGAGTGTTGGACGTGCAACCCGCGACGACGAGAGCGAGGGCTGCGGTGGTGCCGGCGAGTGCGAGCCAGCGCCGGCGCAGGGGTGCTGCGGACATGACGATCCTCCTTGATCGGACGAGCATGAGAAGACGGGCACAGCTGAGCGGGTAGTGAGGTCAGGTTCCGGCGCGGCTGCGCTCGGCGATGCGCTGCTGCAGGAGCACGGCGATGACGATGATCACGCCCTTGGCGACGTTCTGCGCCGAGCTCGACAGGTTGTTCTGCGTGAACACGTTGGTGAGCGTGGTGAAGATGAGCACGCCCAGGACGGTGCCGACGATGGTGCCGCGGCCGCCGATGAGCAGGGTGCCGCCGACGACCACGGCGGCGATGGCGTCGAGTTCGTAGAGCTGGCCGTTGGTGGAGCTGCCGGCCGTCGTGCGGCCGAGCATCATCACGCCGCCGATGCCCGCGGCCAGGCCGGACAGCGCGTACAGGTACATCGTGTGCCGCTTGACCTTGATGCCGGCGAGCCGGGCGGCCTCCGGGTTGCCACCGACCGCGATCGTGCGGCGGCCGAACGTCGTCCGGTTCAGCAGGATCCAGCCGGCCACCGCGACGACGACGAAGATCCAGACGAGCGTCGGGATACCGATGAAGTCGTCGCGGAAGAAGTCGAGGAACGCCTGCACCTTGACCACCTGCGTCTGGCGGTTGGCGATGATCTCCGCCAGGCCACGGGCCGACACCAGCATCGCCAGGGTCGCGATGAACGCGACCACCTTCCCGTAGGCGATGAGCACGCCATTGATCAGCCCCGCCCCGACGCCGACCGCGAGCGCGCACCCGACCATGACGATCCAGTGCGTGTTCTCGGCCATGGTCTGGGTGGCCACGGTGGACGCCCAGACGGAGGCGAGCCCGAGGACCGAGCCGACGGAGAGGTCGATGCCGCCACCGGTGATGACGAAGGTCATCCCGATGCTCAGCACCCCGATCACCGACGCGAGCCGCAGGATGGTCAGCAGGTTGTCGAGGCTGGCGAACCGCTCGCCCGCCGTGATGACGCCGATGACGCACAGCGCCACGAGCGCGATCACCAGGCCGAGGTTGCGGCCGGTGGCCCCCTTGAGGATCCCCCCGCGGCTGCTGGTGGTGGAGGCTTTCTCGATCCGGGCGGACTCGTCTGCGTCCGGGACCGTGACGTCCTGCTCGCTCACGCGGCACTTCCTTCCATGACGAGGTCGAGCACGCGGTGCTCGTCGATGCCGGACGCGGGTCCCTCGTGGACCACGCGTCCTTCGGAGACGACCAGCACGCGGTCGGCGAGGCCCAGCACCTCCGGGATCTCGCTGGAGACGACGACCACGGCAGCGCCCTGCGCCGCCAGGTCGGCGATGAGGGCGTAGATCTCGGCGCGCGCRCCGACGTCGACGCCGCGGGTGGGCTCGTCCAGCAGCAGGACCCGGCACCCGTGCACCAGCCACCGGGCGAGCAGCACCTTCTGCTGGTTGCCGCCCGACAGGGTGCGGGCGCTGCGCTCGGGATCGGACGGCCGCACGTCGAGCGCGTGGATCTGCTCCTTGGCGGCGCGCCGCTCGGCGCTCTCGTCGAGGAACGACGCCGTCGCGTTGCGCGTGAACGTGGAGAGCGTGATGTTCCGGTACACCGGCTCGTCGAGGATGAGCCCCTGGCTCTTGCGCTCCTCGGGGCACAGCCCGATGCCGGCCTTGACCGCGTCGCTCACCGACCCGGCCCGCAGCCGGCGGTCGCCCACCCGGACGGTGCCGGCCGTCGCGCGGCGGGCGCCGAACACGGTCTCGAGGATCTCGGTGCGGCCCGAGCCGACGAGCCCCGCGAGGCCGACGACCTCACCGGCGCGCACCTCGAACGACACGTCGCTGAACGCCCCGCGCAGCCCGAGCCCGTCGACGTGGAGCACGGTGGCGGCGTCGTCGGCCACGGCCGGGCGCGGCGGGATGGCGTACTCGACCGTTCGACCGGTCATGAGCCGGATGAGCTCGGCGGTGGGCGTCTGCGCCGCCGGGAGGCCGGTGGCCACCGTCCGGCCGTCCTTGAGCACGGTGATCCGGTCGCCGATCTGCCGGATCTCCTCGAGCCGGTGCGAGATGTAGACCACCGCGACCCCGGAGGCGGTGAGCTCGCGGACCACGCGGAAGAGGTTGGTGACCTCCTCGGCGTCGAGCACCGCGGACGGCTCGTCCATGACGATCACACGGGCGTCGTGGGAGAGCGCGCGGGCCATGCTTACGATCTGCTTGCCGGCGGCGGACAGCCGCCCGACCTCGCGGCGCGGGGAGATGTCCGGGTGCCCGAGGCGCTTGAGCAGGGCACGCGTGTTCTGGATGGCCGCCCGGCGCTGCGAGAAGCCGGCCGTGGCCAGCTCGTGGCCCAGGTAGATGTTCTCCGCGACCGACAGCCCGTCGACGACGTCCAGCTCCTGGTACATCGTCGCGACCCCGAGCCGCAGGCCCGCGACGGGGTGGGCGATCGTGACCTGCTTGCCGTCGATGAGGATCTCGCCCTCGTCCGGCTGGTGGGCGCCCGCCAGCACCTTGATGAGGGTGGACTTGCCCGCGCCGTTCTGGCCCAGCAGGCAGTGGACCTCGCCGGCCCGGATCTCCAGGTCGACGCCGTCCAGCGCCCGGGCTCCCGGGAACTGCTTCACGATGCCGCGCATCTGCAGGAGAGGCGCTGCGTCTGCCGTCGGGTCCACATTGACCATGGGGCAGAACGTAGAACCCACTTCTGTCGTTGGTCAAGCAAAAGTCGGCACGGATGTGTCATGGTTACGTGAACGTGACCTACACAAGGCGGAATGGTTCACTGTGCGCATGGACGAGCTCCTCAAGTTCGCCCCCAAGCCGACGGGCGCCGGGGAGATGTTCCAGCTCCTCCGGGACCGGCAGCCCCGGACCCGGAGCGACCTGGCCACGCTCACCGGCCAGGCGCGGTCCACCATCGCTGCGCGGGTCGATCTGCTGCTGTCGTCCGGGCTGGTCGCGCCCGCCGGCGAGGCCAGCTCGACCGGCGGCCGGCCGCCCGCCACCTTCGCGTTCAACCCCGCCGCGCGTGTCGTCCTCGCGGTCGACCTGGGCGCCACCCACTCGCGGCTCGCGCTCACCGACCTCGTCGGCACCGTGCTCGCCGAGCACCACGAGCCCATCGCCATCTCCGAGGGTCCGGTCCCCGTGCTCGACCGCGTGGTCGAGGTCGCCCTCGACCTGCTCGGCACCGCGGGCCGGCCCATCAGCGACCTGGTGAGCGTGGGCGTGGGCCTGCCCGGACCCGTCGAGCACTCCACCGGTCGGCCCATCAACCCGCCGATCATGCCCGGCTGGGACGACGCAGACGTGCCCGCGCTCCTGTCCCGCAAGCTGCGCGTCCCCGTGCTGGTGGACAACGACGTGAACGTCATGGCCCTCGGCGAGCACACGTCGCAGTGGCCCGAGGTGGACCACTTGCTCTTCGTCAAGGTCGCCACCGGCATCGGCGCCGGCATCATCTCCGACGGCCACATCCGGCGGGGCGCCCAGGGGGCCGCGGGCGACCTCGGCCACATCGCCGTCCCGGGCGGCCTGGACCTGCCGTGCCGCTGCGGCAACACCGGCTGCCTCGAGGCGGTGGCCAGCGGTCCGGCCATCGCGAGCGCGCTGAGCAACGCCGCGACCAGCGCGGACGTCGTCGCGCTGGTCCGCGCCGGAGACCTCGACGCCAGCCGCGAGGTCCGCGAGGCGGGCCGGCACATCGGCGAGGTGCTCGCCGCGTGCGTGAGCATGCTCAACCCGTCCGTCATCGTGATCGGCGGCGAGGTGGCCGAGGCCGGTGAGCACCTGCTGGCGGGCATCCGCGAGGTGGTCTACCGCCGCTCCCTGCCGCTGGCCACCCAGCACCTGCGCATCGTCGCGTCCCGCACCAAGGGCCGCGCCGGCGTGCTCGGCGCCTCCGCCATGGCCTCCGAGCACGTGCTCTCCGCCGCCGCCATCGACGCCCTGATCAGCTAGAGGAGACCAGCCGTGACCGAGCAACGTCGTGCCCTCGTCGTGCGGGGCGGGTGGGACGGGCACGCGCCCGAAGAAGCGGCCGACCTCTTCGTGCCCTTCCTGCGCGAGCACGACTTCGACGTCGTCGTCGAGGGATCTCTCGAGGCCTACGCGGACGAGGAGCTCATGTCCGCCACGGACCTCGTCGTGCAGTGCTGGACCATGGGCGACATCCTCGCCGACGAGCTCCGCGGCCTGCGGACCGCGGTCGCGGCCGGCACGGGCTTCGCGGGATGGCACGGAGGGATCATCGACTCGTTCCGCATCGCCACCGACTACCTGCAGCTCGTGGGCGCCCAGTTCACGGCCCACCCGGGCGGACCCCTGGTCGAGCACACGATCAACGTCACGGGAGACCACCCGATCGTCGAGGGCATCCACGACTTCACGCTGCGCTCCGAGCAGTACTGGCTGCTCACCGACCCCCTCAACGACGTGCTGGCGACGACCACGATCACGCCGGGTCCCGACGACCCCTGGCACGCGCCCGTCACGTCACCGGCCGTCTGGACCCGCCGCTGGGGCGCCGGGCGCGTGTTCGTCTGCGCGCCGGGGCACCTGCTGGCCGACCTCGAGGTGCCCGCCGTCCGCACGATCATCGAGCGCGGCCTGCTCTGGGCCAGCCGCTAGGCACTCCCCGCCTAGAGCTCCCGGTACACGTACCGCTCGGCGGGCTGGAAGCCGAGGCCGGTGTACAGCGCCGCGGCGGCGGTGTTCTGCGCCTCCACCTGCAGGAATGCCCGCCGGGCGCCACGCTGGGCGGCCTCGTCCAGCGCGCGCAGCGTGAGTGCCCTCCCGAGGCCGCGCCGCCGGGCGGCGGTGGCGACCACGAGGCAGGACAGCGCGACCCAGTCCTCCGCGAAGGCGGCGCGGATGACACCCACAGGGCCCGACGCGTCCGTCGCCGTCAGGTACAGGGCGGGCGCGCCCCCGAGCACCTGCCGGGCCAGGCGCAGGCTCGTGCCGTCGTCCTCCTGGGCGGCGCCGGTCGCGTGCAGCCGGGCCTTGGAGCCCGACCACGCCGCCAGCCACACGTCGTCGGGGCGGTCCGCCACGGTCACGCGCACGGGAGCCGCGGGCGGCCGCGCCGCGTCGGGGCGCTCGTCGAGGTCGCGCACCAGGACGTCCGTCGAGGACACCGCCCGGTAGCCGCGCCCCGCAAGCAGGGCGTCGAGCCCCGACGGCGCCGCGCGGCACACCCGCACGATCGACGGCTGACCCGCCTCGGCGTACAGCTGCTCGACCCGTTCGAGCGCGGCCGACGGGTCCGCCGGCGACCCGAGCGGCAGCACGCTGTTGGCCCGCCGGGTCAGGCCGCCGGACAGCCCGACCCGCCAGCCGTCCACGTCGACCACCCGGGCGGGCGGCCACGTCGCGGACTCGACGAGCGCTCCCGGCGCGTCCGGCGGCGTCCACGTGTGCACGCGCAGGTGCACCTCGACGTGCCCCCAGTCGCGCTCAGGCACCGCGACGAATCCGAGCCGCTTGTACAGGCGCTGCGCCGCCTCCATCGAGTCGAGCGTCGACAGGACCACGCGCCGCGCCCCGCTCGCCACCGCCTCACGCAGCGCCGCGGACACGAGCAGCTCGGCGATCCCGCGCCTGCGCGCCTCGGGCGCCACCGCGAGCATCCGGATCTCCAGCTCTCCCGGCTCGGCGATCTCGGCGTAGGAGGTGCCGTACGGCGCGAGCGTCACGGTGCCGACCACCACGAGGTCGTCGCGCTCGGCCTCCCCGCCGTCCCCCTCGCCCGGCGGCAGCAGCGCGACCAGCAGGGTTGCCTCGCGCGCCCGCCGCTCGGCGTCGCGCAGCTCGTCCGCGTAGGAGTCCGTCGCGTCGACCAGCCGGTCGGACAGGTACGCCTCGGCGGTCAGCGCGCCGGCGTCGGCCACCTGGCTCCCGGTCGCCACCCGCACCACCGCGCTCGCCACGTCAGGCCTCCTCGTCGCCCGACGGGCTGTCCCCGACGCCTGCCGGGCTGTCCCCGACGCCTGCCGGGCTGTCCCCGACGCCTGCCGGGCTGTCCCCGACGCCTGACGGCCCCTGCGCCAGCAGCGCCTCGAACCCCGCCTCGTCCAGGATGCGCAGCCCGAGCTCGCGCGCCTTGGCCTCCTTGGAACCGGCGTTCTCGCCGACCACCACGTAGTCCGTCTTCTTCGACACGCTGCCCGCCGACTTGCCGCCGCGCGCCAGGATCGCCTCCTTGGCGCCGTCGCGGCTGAACCGCTCGAGACCGCCGGTGACCACGACCGTCAGCCCCTCGAGCGTGCGCGGCGCGGACTCGTCGCGCTCCTCGGTCATCCGCACCCCGGCGGCCGCCCACTTCTCGACGATCGCGGCGTGCCACTTGTCGTCCTCGCCGGGCTGCTCGAACCAGGCCACCACCGCGGCGGCGATGGTCGGTCCGACGCCCTCGGCGGCGGCGATCTCCTCCTCCGACGCCTGGGCGATCGCCGGGATCGACGCGAAGTGCTGCGCGAGCGCGCGCGCCGCGGTCGGCCCGACATGGCGGATCGACAACGCCACGATCACCCGCCAGAGGGCCGCCTGCTTGGCCTTCTCCAGGTTGCCCAGCAGCGCCGTCCCGGTCGCGTTGAGGTCACCGGCCTCCCGCAGGACGCCGCCGACCTTCGACCGCGTGGAGAGCGTGAACAACGGCACGCGGCGCAGCGCGTCGGCGTCCAGCGCGAACAGGTCGCCCTCGTCCGTGACCACGCCCGCGGTCAGCAAGGCGTTGGCCGCCTCCCACCCGAGCGCCTCGATGTCGAACGCCCCGCGGGACGCGACGTGGAACAGCCGCTCGCGCAGCTGCGACGGGCAGGACCGCTGGTTGGGGCAGCGGATGTCGACGTCGCCCTCCTTGGCCGGCGCCAGCGGCGTGCCGCACGACGGACAGTGCGTCGGCATGACGAACGCGCGCTCGGTCCCGTCGCGCAGCTCGACCACCGGTCCGACGATCTCCGGGATCACGTCGCCGGCCTTGCGCAGCACCACGGTGTCCCCGATGAGCACGCCCTTGCGCGCCACCTCGCTCGCGTTGTGCAGCGTGGCCATCTCGACGGTCGACCCCGACACGAACACCGGCTCCATCACGCCGAACGGAGTCACGCGGCCGGTGCGCCCGACGTTCACGCGGATGTCGAGGAGCTTGGTGTTCACCTCCTCGGGCGGGTACTTGTACGCGATCGCCCACCGCGGAGCCCGGCTGGTCGAGCCGAGCCGGCGCTGCAGCGCGATCTCGTCGACCTTGACGACGATGCCGTCGATCTCGTGCTCGACGTCGTGCCGGTGCTCGCCGTAGTAGGCGATCATCTCCCGGACCCCGTCGAGCCCCTCGACGATCCGGGTGTGCCCGGACACCGGCACGCCCCAGGCGGCGAGCAGGTCGTACACCTGCGACTGCCGCTCGATCCCGGTCCCGCGCCCGGCGCCCCACACGAGCGCGCCGATCCCGTGCGCGTACATCCGCAGGTCCCGGGACGCGGTGACCCGGGGGTCCTTCTGCCGCAGCGAGCCCGCCGCCGCGTTGCGCGGGTTGGCGAACGGGCTCTTGCCGGCCTCCACCTGGGACGCGTTCAGCTCCGTGAACGCGGCGACCGGCAGGAACACCTCGCCGCGGATCTCGATCCGCTCCGGGTGCGTGGCCGGGTCGCCGCCCAGCACGTCGGGGATGGTCGAGATGGTCCGGACGTTGAGGGTGACGTCCTCGCCGGTGCGGCCGTCGCCGCGCGTGGCCGCACGCACGAGCCGGCCCTTCTCGTAGAGCAGGGCGATGGCCAGGCCGTCGATCTTCAGCTCGCACAGGTAGTGGATCGCAGCGTCCGACTCGAGGTCGCGGTGCACCCGGCCGGCCCACGTGGCGATGTCCTCGTCGGAGAACGCGTTGTCCAGGGAGAGCATCCGCTCGACGTGCTGCACCGACGCGAACTCCGTCGAGAACGTGCCGCCCACCCGCTGCGTCGGCGAGTCCGGCGTGCGCAGGCCGGGGTGCTCGTCCTCGAGGGCCTGAAGCTCGCGCATGCGCTCGTCGTACTGCTTGTCCGACGACACCGGGGCGTCGCGGATGTAGTACGCGAACTGGTCGGCCTCGATCAGGGCAGCCAGCTCCGTCCAGCGGTGACGGGCGTCGGCGGGGATCTCCTGCGCGGCGGCAGGGTCGTCGATCTCGTTGCTCACGCACCCATCATGGCGCGGGCCACCCACACCTACCTGCGACGGCGCCCCGTGATCAGCAGCACAGCGCTCACCAGCACTCCGCCGACGGCCAGGACCGCGCCGACGGTGAACAGAGCGGGCGACGCGGACGCCACGACGACCTCCGTCGGCTGCCCCGCGACGTCCCACGTGCAGATGGCCTTCGGCGGGACGACGGTGTACCGGACGCTGGCGTCGTCGGTCCCGGCGGCGTACGCCTGCACGCACGGGTGCGGGTCGTCCTTCGACGTGCTCAGCGTGCTCACGCCGATGCCGGTGTAGCAGATGACGAGCAGCACCATCCCGACGATCGCGGCGCCCGACGCCACCAGCAGCGCCAGGGCGCGCCCCACGCTCGGCTGTGCAGCCACGCTCAGTCCTCCGCTCGTTCGGCCACGATCCGCGCGGCGCGCACCAGTCCGGCCAGCACCGCGCGGGCGTCGTCGGGACTGCCCGTGCCGGTGACGTCCCCCGCCAGCAGGACGACGTCCCGCAGACCCGCCATGGGCAGCCCGACCGACCGCCACGGCCGGGTGAGCGTATCGGCCTGGCCCGTCACGTCGGGACCCGCGCACTGCGACGACGCCTGCGGCGGCAGCTCGGGCCAGAACGCCAGGCCGCCCTCGACCACCTCGGCGACCTTCTCCCAGCTCCGCTCGTCCAGCGCGTCCACCGCCAGGGCGAAGCCGTCGACGCCCGCCGCCCGGATCGCACCGAGGGACGTCCAGGCGGTGCCGCCGTGCACGACGACCGGGGCGCCCGCGCCCGTGGCCACGTCCCTGATCCGCTCGGCCGCGACCGGCCCGGGCACCGAGCGCAGCGCGGAGTACCCCGAGAACGACGGCAGCACCCCGGCCATGACCTGCGCGAGCAGCGGCTCGTGCAGCAGCACGGTCGGCTCGGCACCGGGCACGGACCGCCGGATCGCGGCGAGGTGCTCGGCGAGGCCCGCGGCCAACGACGCGGCGAGCTCGCGGACGGCGCCGGCGTCGGACACCACCCGGTCGCCGCGCGACAGGTAGAGCACGGCGGCGAGCGTCATCGGACCGATCACCGGCACCACCAGCGGCCCGACGTACCCGTGCCCGGCGACCGCGAGCGCGTCGACGTCCTCGCGGCCGTACGCCTGCGCGCGGGCGAGGTCCCGGCCCGGCCGGTCAGCCAGCTTCCAGCCGTGCGGCCCCAGCTCGGTGGGCAGCTCCGCCAGCAGCGCGGCCGCGCGCCCGGTCCGGTCGCCCCACGGGCCGCGCTCGGCCAGCTGCACGGTGAACGGCAGCCCGGCCACCTCGGACGGGGTGTCGACGAGGTCGCCGACGACGACGGTCTGCGCCTCGAGCACGTCGAGCCCGGGCCACGGACCTGTCCCCGTGACGGACGGTCGCCCGCCGCTCACCCGGCGACGCCCGCGGCGGCCCGGCGGGCCGCGGTCACGGTCGCCTGACCGAGCACCCGCGTCCCGTCGTAGAGCACGGCCGACTGCCCGGGCGCGACGCCGCGCAGGGCGGGGTCGTCGAGCACGATCTCGACGACGCCGTCGCGCACGGTGGCCCGCCCGGGGACAGCCGCTCCGTGGGCCCGGACCTGCAGCGCGCAGTCGAACGACGATCCGGTGCGGTCCGCGAACCACACGGCCCGGTCCGCCTCGACCGCCCCGACGACCAGGTCGTCCGCCGACCCGACGACCACGCGGTTCTGCACGGGCTCGATCGACAGCACGTACCGCGGCTTCCCGTCGGCGGCGGGCGTCCCGATGGACAGCCCCCGCCGCTGTCCGACGGTGTACGCGTACGCGCCGTCGTGGCGGCCCAGCACGGCGCCCGTGGCGTCGACGATCTCGCCCGGCTGAGACCCGAGCCGCGAGCGCAGGAAGCCCTGGGTGTCGCCGTCGGCCACGAAGCAGATGTCGTACGAGTCGGGCTTCGCCGAGACCGACAGCCCGCGCGCCGCGGCCTCGGCGCGCGTCTCCTCCTTCGAGGCGACGTCGCCGAGCGGGAACATCGAGCGGGCCAGCCGCTCCGGGCCCATCACGGCGAGCACGTAGGACTGGTCCTTGGCCAGGTCGCGGGCGCGGTGCAGCTCGCGCGTGCCGTCGCTGAGGGTCTCGATGCGCGCGTAGTGGCCGGTGCAGACCGCGTCGAACCCGAGGGCCACGGCCTTGTCCAGCAGCGTGGCGAACTTGATGTGCTCGTTGCAGCGCACGCACGGGTTGGGGGTGCGGCCGGCCTCGTACTCGGCGACGAAGTCCGCGACGACCGTCTCCTCGAACCGCTCGGAGAGGTCCCACACGTAGTACGGGATGCCGAGCACGTCCGCGGCCCGACGGGCGTCGCCGGCGTCCTCGATCGAGCAGCAGCCGCGCGAGCCCGTGCGGAACTGGTCGCGGGTGCGCGACAGGGCCATGTGCACGCCGACGACGTCGTGGCCGGCATCGACCGCGCGCGCCGCGGCGACCGCCGAGTCGACCCCTCCGGACAGGGCGGCGAGCACGCGCATCAGGTCACCGCCCCGACGGTCGCGAGCCCGGCGGCTCGGGCGCGGTCGACGACCCCCGGCAGCGCGGCCAGCAGCGCCTCGACGTCAGCCGCGGTCGACGTGTGGCCGAGGCTGAACCGCAGCGCGCCGCGGGCGGCGACCTCGTCGACACCCATCGCCAGCAGCACGTGGCTGGGCCGCGGGACGCCCGCCTGGCAGGCGGACCCCGTGGAGGCCTCGATCCCGGCCGAGTCGAGCAGGTAGAGCAGCGAGTCGCCCTCGCACCCGGGGAACGTGAAGTGCGCGTTCGCGGGCAGCCGCCGAGCCGTGTCCCGCGGCCCCCGGAGCACCGCTTCCGGCACGAGCGCCTCGACTCCCGCGACCAGGGCGTCGCGCAGCGCTCCGACGCGGTCGGCGAACGCCTCGCGCCCCGCGACGGCGACGTCGACGGCCAGCCCGAACGAGGCCAGCAGCGCCGCGTCGAGCGTGCCGGACCGCACCCCGCGCTCCTGCCCGCCGCCGTGCAGCACGGGCGTGAGGTCGAGGCCGCGACGCGCCAGCAGCGCCCCCGCGCCGCCCGGTCCGCCCACCTTGTGCCCGGTCACGGTCATCGCGTCGAGGCCGGACGCGCCGAAGTCGACGGGCACCTGCCCCACGGCCTGGACCGCGTCGGCGTGCACGGGCACCCCGAACCGCCGGCCCAGGGCGACCACCTCGTCGAGCGGCTGCAGGGCTCCCACCTCGTTGTTCGCCCACATCACGGAGATCAACGCGGCCTGCTCGCCGTGCTGCTCGAGCTCGTCGCGCAGGGCGTCGACCTCGAGCACGCCGTCGGCGTCGACGGGCAGGAGCACCAGCTCGGCGCCCGCGTGCTCGGCCATCCAGAACGCGGGGTCGAGCACGGCGTGGTGCTCCACGGCGGACACCAGCAGCCGTCGGCGGTCCGGGTGCTGCGTGCGCCGGGCCCAGAACAGGCCCTTCACCGCGAGGTTGTCGGCTTCGGTGCCGCCGGAGGTCCACACGACCTCGCTCGGTCGCGCGCCCAACGCCGCCGCCAGCCGCTCGCGGGACTCCTCGACCACGCGACGGGCGGCCCGACCGGACGCGTGCAGGGACGAGGGGTTGCCGGGGCGCGCGAGCTGCTCGGCGAGCACCCGCGCGGCCTCCGGGATCATGGGCGTGGTCGCCGCATGATCGAGATACACGCTCATCGGCACCATCCTACGAAGCGCACGGGAACCGCCCGACCGCACAGCCCGTGGGATCACCCTCCGACGGGCGCGAAAGTCCTGGCAGGATGTCCGGCGTGAGTGCCGACGACGTCATCGCCCTCCCGCTCGCCTTCAGCGGCCAGCGGCTGGACTGGCGCGACCTCCCGCGGCCGGTCCGGGCGCGGATCGCCGAGCTCGCCGGTTCCCAGGTCACGGCCGAGATCAGCGCGACCAGCGGCTTCAGCCCCGGCTTCGCGGCCGTCCTCGAGCTCGCCGACGGGCGCGGCGTCTTCGTCAAGGCCGTCTCCGCCGAGCAGAACCCCGTCTCCCCCGACCTGGCGCGCGCCGAGATCCGCGTCGCCCGCGCCCTCCCGCCGCAGGTGCCCGCACCGCAGCTCCTGTGGTTCTCCGACGACGACGACTGGGTCATCCTCGGCTTCGAGGTCGTGCACGGCCGCTCCCCCGAGCTCCCCTGGAAGCCCGCGGACCTGCGGGCCGTCGCGGACGCGCTGGGAGCGCTTGCAGACGCCGAGCCGCTGCCCGGTCACCAGCTCCCCCGCACCGACGACCAGCTGGCCGACGACTTCACCGGCTGGCGCAAGCTGCACGCGCTCGACCGGGAGTCGCAGGAGGCCTACGCCGACCTGGCCGGAGAGGCCGGCCGGTGGGCGCTGGACAACATCGAGCGGATCGTCCGCTGGGAGCAGGACGCGCTGCGGGTGTGCGCCGGCGACGCGCTCGTGCACGGCGACCTGCGCGCCGACAACGTGATGATCGACCCCGACCACCAGCACCGCGTCTGGCTCATCGACTGGCCGCACGCGAGCGTGGGCGCCCCCTGGCTCGACCTGGCGTTCATGCTGCCCAGCGTCGCGCTGCAGGGCGGCGGCGACCCGGCCACCAACTTCCGCACGCACGCGGTGTCGGACGGCGTGCACGACGACGACCTGCGCGCGGGCCTGGCCGGGCTCTCCGGCTACTTCGCGTGGAGCTCGCGCCAGCCGGCGCCGCTGGGCATCCCCAACCTCCGGCGGTTCCAGGCGGCGCAGGGCCTCGCCACGGTGCGGTGGCTGCGCGAGCTGTCGTAGTCAGGACGCGCTGTCGTCGCGCTCGAGCCTCTGCTCGCGCTCGCGCAGCTGCGCCTCCCAGTCCTTGAGCATCTGCTCGTGGGTCTGGTCGGACGTGCGCATGCCGGCCAGGAACTCGGCGTCGTCGTCCGGCGCCGACCGGCGGGGCCGCTCGTACTCCGGGAAGCCCGCGGTCTGGGTCGACGGCCAGGCGACGTTCCGCGCCGGTCGGTGCTCGGGCCGGCCGGCGACCAGCCACGCGATGCCGCCCACCACCGGCAGGATGATGATGACGAACACCCACGTGGTCTTGGAGAGGTTGCGCGGCACGTCCGTCTGGATGCAGTCGATGAGGCAGTAGACCAGCAGCGCCAGCTCGATCAGGAACGGCAGGTAACGGATCACGGTCTCTCCTCGGGCGCCCCTTCCCGGCGCACGGGCGGCCGGGACCGACGCGCACGCTAGCGAACCGGGGAGCCCGCTGTCCGGCCGTTCGTTGCCCGACCGAGCCGATCACCCGGACGGAGCACTCAGCCGAGCACCGCGGTCGCCGAGCCCCAGCCCACCAGGCTGCGCCCGACCGTGCCGACGCCGAGCACCCCGGCGGGCAGGTCCACCCGCCAGTCCTCGCCCCCGTCCTCGAACCGGTACGCGACGAGAACCCCGACACCGGGCCAGTCGTCCGGCGACCGCACGTCTCCGGCCTCCTCGGGCCGCTGCTGGGAGCTGAGCAGGTGGCGCCCGTCCGTCACCAGGCCGTCGAGCGTCCGACCGGGCGCCGCCGGCGCACGCCACAGCTCCTCGCCCGTGCGCCCGTCGATCGCGACCACCCCGCCGCCGGTGCTCAGGTACACGCGCCCGCGCAGTACGAGCGCGTTCCCCGCGATCACGTGCCGGACCGTCCAGCGCACGTCGCCGGTGGCGCGGTCGTACGCCCGGACGGTGGTGTCCGCCATGAGGACGACGCCCGGCACGCTGCCGTCGTCGGCCCCGACGTCCACCTGCCGGCCGGGGAGCACGAGGTCCGGGCCACCGCCGACGATCGTGGTGCTCGGGGAGCCCTGGTCGTCGAGCGCGTAGGCCGCCACCGTCCCGCTGCGGGGATCCGCGAGATAGCCGACGTTCGCGTCGAGGTCGGAGCGCACCACGGCGCCGCGCGGGTCGAGCAGGGTGATCCGGCGTCCGGCGAGGACCACTCCGAGACCGTCGGCCGTCGCGAACAGCGAGGTCGACCCGTCGGAGAAGCCGCGGTCGACCGACGTGTCCGCCGCCGGCGGAGCGGGGACCGCCGTCCGCCAGCGCTCCTCGCCGGTGACCAGGTCGGCGGCGGTGAGCACAGCCCCGCGGTCCGTGCCCGGCACGGCGGTCACGACCATCCCCGGCAGCACGGTGAACGCCGMGACGGACGGCGCGGGGCGGTCGGCGACGACGGACCCGTCGCCGAGGTCGACGACGACGAGCCGGCTCGTCGTCGAGGGGACGTACACGCTTGCCGTGTCGCGGTAGGTCAGGAACGCGTCCGTGACCAGGCAGGCGGCCCGACCGGTCTGCCCGGGCTCCGCGACGCACCCGCCGAGCGTGCCGAACCCGTCGTCCCCGTGGTCGACCTCGTGGGCGTCGGCGAGCGGCGTCGTCCAGCGGCGCGCGCCCGTCCGCTCGTCGACGGCCACCACGGCCTGCGCGTTGTCCGGCAGGTGCTGCAGGCCGATGAACGTCCCGTCGGCGACGATGCCCGACCCGAGCACGGCCTCGACGCCGGCCTTCGGCGTCCAGAGGAGCCCGAGGTCGGCGTCGACCGGCCGGACCACGCCGCTGACCTGCGCGAGTGCCGCGACCGCGGCGCGCTCACGCGCGGCGACGACCAGCTGCGTGCCCACGAGCGCCACCACCACGAGCCCGGCGACCGCCAGCCAGCGGCGGGACGGGCGCCGCCGGGCAGCCCGCTCGTCGTCGGTCGGCCGGTCCTGCGCGACGTCGCGCTCGACCAGCTCGACCGGCTGCATGCCGTCGCGCCGGGCCATCCCCGGAGAATAACCGTGCGCCGGGCAGGGGAACCTCAGCCCTTCAGGCGGCGGATCTCCGCGACGGTCTGCGGCAGGACGGTGAACAGGTCGCCGACGACGCCGAAGTCCGCGATCTCGAAGATCGGCGCGTCCGGGTCGGAGTTCACGGCGACGATGGTGCCGGACGCCTGCATGCCGCCGCGGTGGTGGACCGCGCCGGAGACACCGACTCCGACGTAGAGGCGCGGCGCGATGGTGACGCCGGTCTGGCCGATCTGCGCGTCGTGCCCGATCCAGCCCTCGTCGGTGGCCACGCGCGTGGCGCCCACGGCACCGCCGAGCACGTCGGCCAGCTCCTCGACCACCGAGAAGTCGCCCTCGGTGCCGCGACCGCCGGCGACGACGATGCTGGCGCTGCCGAGGTCCGGGCGGCCGCTCGCGGGCCGCTCCGTGCGCTCGACCAGCGTGACCCGGCGCGCCTTGTCGCTGACCGTGGCCACGTGCTCGCCCACCTGCGGGACGACGCCGTCCACGGTCGAGGGCTGCACCGAGTTCGGCTTCACCGTCACGATGGCCAGCGGGGCGGTGACGGCGCAGGCCGTGGTCCAGGTGCCGGCGAAGACCGTCTTGGTGGCGACGTACTGGCCGTCGACGAGCGCGAGCCCGTCGGCGTCCGTGACGACGCCCGCGCCGGTGCTCACCGCGAGCCGCGCGGCGACCTCCTTGTTCTCGAACGACGAGACCGTGAGCAGCAGGCCGGCGCCCGTCGCGTCCAGCAGCGAACCGAGCGCCTCCGCCAGGACGGCGGACAGGTGCAGGTCCGCGTCGGCGACGACGCGGTGCACGTGGGTGGCGCCGAGGGCGGCCAGCTCGGCGACCACCTCGGCCGACGGCTCCACGCCGTCGACGGCCCACGCGGCGTGCACGCCGGACGATCCGGCCAGCCCGCGCGCGAGGGTGAGCAGCTCACGCACCGGCGCACGGACGGCACCGGCCTCGGTGTGGTCGACGAGCACGAGCACGGGAGCAGTCACGGCAGCGAATCCTTCGGTCAGGAGGTCAGACGAGCTGGTTGTCGACGAGGTACGCGGCGAGCCGGATGCCGGCGTCCCCCGTGTCCTGGACCAGCACGCGGTTGTCGCGGGGCGGACGGGCGGCGGCCTCGAGCACCTCGGTGCGGGCGCCCGCGGAGCCGACCCGCGCGGCGTCCACCTCGAGGTCGGCGAGCGTCAGGGTGGTGATCGGCTTCTTGCGGGCCGCCATGATGCCCTTGAAGTTGGGGTAGCGCGGCTCGTTGGCCTGGTCCGTGACGGACACCAGCGCCGGCAGCGGCGCCTCGAGCACCTCGGCCGCGTGGTCGAGGTTGCGGCGCACCCGCACCGAGCCGTCCGACACGGTGAGCTCGGCGGCGAGCGGCAGCGCGGGCAGGTCGAGGAGCTCCGCGAGCGCGGTCGGCAGCAGCGACGTCAGGCCGTCGAGGCCGGCCATCCCGGTGACGACGAGGTCGACGTGCTCCTGGGCGTCCAGGTGCCGGATCGCGGCGGCGAGCACCCGCGCGGTGCCGATGACGTCCGAGCCGGCGATGGCGTCGTCCACCACGTGGACCGCTTCCTCCGCGCCGAGCTGCAGGCCGCGGCGGACCGCGTCGGCGGCGTCGTCGGGACCGACGGTCAGCGCGACCACGGAGCCCTCGTGCGCCTCGACCAGGGCGAGCGCCGCCTCGAGGGCGTTCTCGTCCAGCTCGTTGATGGTGCCGTCCCCGCCGTCGCGCACGACGCGACCGTCGGGGCCGAGGGCCCGCTCGGACTGGATGTCAGGGACATGCTTCACGCAGACGACGATCCTCACCCGCGGAACGTTACCGCCCGCCCGGACCGGGACGGACAGCCGTCCCACCACGGAGGGGTTCGCCGTCCTCGCCGGGCGGTCCCACCCGACACGTGTGGGCGTGCGTCCCGCACAATGTGCGGGTGACCCCGCCCTCTCCCCGCCGGCGCGCGCCCCGCCTCGGCGTGCACGTCACCGACGAGGGCGTCGACGTCGCGGTCTTCGCGGCGCACGCCACCGGTGTCGACCTGTGCCTGTTCGACGGCCCCGGCTACCGGGACGAGCGTCGGATCCCGCTGCAGGGGCCMGTGCACGGCGTGTTCAGCGCGTGCGTGCCCGGCGTCGCCCCCGGTCAGCGCTACGGCTTCCGCGCGCACGGCTCGTGGGACCCGTCCGCGGGCCACCGCTACAACCCCGCCAAGCTGCTCGTCGACCCCTACGCCCGCGGGCTCGACGGCGAGGTCGCGCACACCCCGCACACCTACGGCCACCGCGTCGGCCCGGACCTGGTCGGCGACCCCTACGGCCCGGCCGACCCGCGCGACTCGGCCGGCCACGTCCCGTACTCGGTCGTCGTCGACACCCGCGACCTGCCGGGTCCCGACCCCACGACGAACCGGCCGTGGACGCCGTGGTCGCAGACCGTGATCTACGAGGCGCACGTGCGCGGCCTGACCCTGCTGGCGGACAAGCTGCCCCCGGAGCTGCGCGGCACGTACGCGGGCCTCGCGCACCCGTCCGTCGTCGACCACCTGCTCGGGCTGGGGATCACCGCGGTCGAGCTGCTCCCGGTGCACGCCTACGCCGACGAGCCGCACCTCGTCGAAAAGGGCCTGAGCAACTACTGGGGCTACAGCACGCTCGGGTTCTTCGCCCCGCACGCGGCGTACGCGACGGCGGCGGCCCGGGCGCAGGGTCCGGGCGCGGTCCTGGCGGAGCTGCGCACCGCGGTGCACGCGCTGCACGAGGCGGGCCTCGAGGTCCTGCTCGACGTCGTCTACAACCACACGTGCGAGGGCGGCCTGCCCGGGCAGCACCTGTCGTGGCGCGGGCTGGACAGCTCCGTCTACTACGCGCACGACGGCGGCGCACCGGCCGCGCTGGCCGACGTGACCGGCACCGGCAACACGCTCGACTTCCGTCGGACCGAGGTGGTCCGCATGACGCTGGACTCGCTGCGCTACTGGGCGGACGTGGTCGGCGTCGACGGCTTCCGGTTCGACCTCGCGGTGACGCTCGGGCGCGACCCGGGTGGCTTCTCGCCCGACCACCCCGCGCTCGTCGCGATCGCGACCGAGCCCGCGCTGCACGGCCTCAAGCTCGTCGCCGAGCCGTGGGACGTCGGCCCCGGCGGCTGGCGCACCGGGCAGTTCCCCGTCCCGTTCGCGGAGTGGAACGACCGGTTCCGCAACGCCGCCCGGTCGTTCTGGCTCGCCGACCCGGGCCGCGCCGCGCACGGCCTGCCCGGTCACCGCGTGCGCGACCTGGCGACACGGCTCTCCGGGTCGGTCGACCTGTTCGGGCACAGCGACCCGCCGCTGGTGCGCGGGCCGGGCTCGTCCGTCAACTACATCACCGCGCACGACGGCTTCACGCTGGCGGACCTGGTGGCCTACGACCACAAGCACAACGCGGCCAACGGCGAGCACAACCGCGACGGCAGCGACGACAACCGCTCGTGGAACCACGGCGTCGAGGGATCGGTCGACCAGGACTCCCCCGCCGTCGACATCGTGCCGCTGCGCCGCCGATCGATCCGCAACCTGTTCGCCACGCTGGTGCTCGCGGCGGGCACGCCGATGATCACCGCGGGCGACGAGATGGGCCGGACCCAGCAGGGCAACAACAACGCGTACTGCCAGGACAACGAGCTCTCGTGGCTGCGCTGGGACCTGTCGCCCTGGCGCAAGGACCTGCTGGCGACCGCACGCTGGCTGCTGCTGCTGCGCCGCGAGCACCCGGCGCTGCGCACCGAGCGGTTCTACTCGGGCAGGCCGTACGTGCCCGGGCGGCGCCCGGACCTCGCCTGGTTCGACGCGCTCGGGCTGCCGTTCGACCACGACCGCTGGCACGACCCGTCGATCCGCACGCTCCAGATGGTCCGCACGGCGCCGCCGCCCGAGCAGGACACCGTGCTGCTGGTCATCAACGGCTCGCTCGACGCGGTGCACCTGGTCCTGGCCGACGACCACGGCGGCCGGTGGCGTCTCGCGTGGGACTCGGTCTGGGAGAGCCCCGCGGAGGAGCGGGCCGCGGCGATCGAGGGCGGCCTGCACGCGGAGCCGGGCGAGGCGACCGTGGTCGAGGCGCTCAGCATGCGGGTCTACGTGCTCGCCTGAGCGTTCCTGCTCGGCCGGACCATCGCCGTCGGCCCCGGCTCGTCGAACCCGTAGTCGCGGTACAGGCCGTGGGCGTCGCGCGTGAAGAGGGTCCAGCGGAACGCCGCGCCCGGTCCGTCGTCGATCATCGCGGCCAGGAGCCGCCGGCCGAGCCCGTCCCCGCGGTGGGCGGGGTCGATGATCACGTCGGCCAGGTAGGCGAAGTCCACGCCATCGGAGACCGCGCGCGCGAAACCGACCTGCTCGCCCGTGCCCTCGACGTAGATACCGACCACGCGCCACGCGCTGTCGATCTGCCGCTCGACGTCGTCGCGGCTGCGCCACAGGCCCCAGTACGCCTCGGTCGAGAGCAGGCGCCAGATCGCGTCGCGGTCGAGACGGTCGGTGGAGTCGCTCAGCTCATAGCTCACGACACGGATCGTAGAGTTCTGGACAGGCGTCCAGACGCGTACGGTACGAGCCATGACGCACTCCGATGTCGTGGTCGTCGGCGCCGGCCTCGCGGGCCTGGTCGCCACCGCCGAGCTGGTCGCCGCAGGTCGCCGGGTCACGCTGCTCGACGCCGAGCCGGCCGCGAGCCTGGGCGGCCAGGCCTTCTGGTCGTTCGGCGGCCTGTTCCTCGTCGACTCGCCCGAGCAGCGACGCCTCGGCGTCAAGGACTCCGCGGAGCTCGCGCTCGCCGACTGGATGGGGTCCGCCGACTTCTCCACCGACGGCTCCGACCGCTGGGGCCGCGCGTGGGCGGAGGGGTTCGTCGACTTCGCCGCCGGCGACCTGCGGCCATGGCTGTACGCGAAGGGCGTGCGCTGGTTCCCGCTCGTCCAGTGGGCCGAGCGCGGCGGGTACCTCGCTGAGGGCCACGGGAACTCGGTGCCCCGGTTCCACGTCACCTGGGGCACCGGCCCGGGCATCCTCGAGCCGTTCGTCCGCAGCCTCCTCGACGCGCGCCGCGACGGCCTCGTCGACGTGCGGTTCCGCCACCGGGTGACCGAGCTGGTGTCGACGGACGGCCGCGTGACGGGGGTCCGGGGCGACGTCCTCGTCCCAGACACGGCGGAGCGAGCCGTGCCGAGCTCGCGCGCCGTCCAGGAGTCGTTCGAGATCAGCGCCCGCGCCGTCGTCGTCGCGACCGGCGGCATCGGCGCCAACCACGACCTCGTCCGCAGCACGTGGCCCGCGAGCGCCGGCCGACTCCCCCAGCGCATGCTCTCCGGTGTGCCGGACCACGTCGACGGCTCCGGCATCGCCGCAGCGAAGGCCTCGGGGGCGGCCGTCGTGCACGAGGACCGCATGTGGCACTACCCCGAGGGCATCACCAACCACTCGCCGGTGTGGTCGCAGCACGGCATCCGGATCCTGCCCGGGCCCAGCAGCCTGTGGCTCGACGCCGACGGCAACCGCCTCCCGGTCCCGCTGTTCCCGGGCTTCGACTCGCTCGGCGCCCTCCAGCACATCACGTCCCGCGGCGACGACCACTCCTGGTTCGTGCTGGACAAGACGATCCTCGGCTCCGAGTTCGCGCTGTCCGGCTCGGAGCAGAACCCGGACCTCACGGGCAAGGACATGAAGCTCCTGCTCGAGCGCGTGAAGCCGGGGGCGGTCGGGCCCGTCGAGTCGTTCGCGGAGAAGTCCGACGAGTTCCTCTGGGCGGACACGCCCGCCGAGCTGGCCGCCAAGATGAACGCCCTGTCCGGCTCCGACCGCATCGACGCCGACGCCCTCGAGCGCACCATCGTCGCCCGCGACCGGCAGGTCGAGACCGGCCTGGGCAAGGACCTGCAGGTCGTCGCGACCGCGATGGCCCGCCGGTACATCGTCGACAAGCTCATCCGCGTGGCCAAGCCGCACCGCCTGCTCGACCCCGAGCACGGGCCGCTGCTCGCGGTCCGCCTCTCGGTGCTCACGCGCAAGACGCTCGGCGGCCTGCACACCGACCTCGAGGGCCGCGTGCTGCGACCCGACGGCCAGGTGCTGCCCGGCCTGTGGGCTGTCGGCGAGGCCTCCGGGTTCGGTGGGGGCGGCGTGCACGGCCACCGCGCGCTGGAGGGCACGTTCCTCGGCGGCTGCCTCTTCACGGGTCGGACCGTCGGCCGCGCCCTCGGCTCGGAGGACTGAGGGCGCACAGCGTCCCGACGACCGCCGCACGGCCGTGACCGTGGTCACCTCGATCCAGCGGCGCGCACTGTGCCGACGACCGCCGCGCGGCGTGACCGTGCTCACCTCGTTCTCGCGGCGCGCTCCGGATGCCCCCGACCTGGACCTACGGATAGGTTCGGGAGCGTGACGACTCCCCCCGCGCCGCTCGGCATCCCCGTCGGCCGCATCCCGATCGTGGACGTCTCCCCCGTCGCCGAGGCCGGGCGGTTCCCCGCCAAGGCCGTCGTCGGCGAGGCCGTGCCGATCCGGGCCACCGTGTTCCGCGAGGGGCACGACGCCGTGGGCGCCACGGCGGTGCTCACGGACCCGTCGGGCGTGGACGTGGCCAGCGCGCGCATGGTCGACATCGCTCCCGGACTGGACCGCTTCGAGGCCCGCCTGGTGCCGACGAGCACGGGCGACTGGACGTTCCGGGTCGAGGGCTGGTCGGACCCGTACGGCACGTGGGCGCACGACGCGGAGATCAAGGTCGAGGCGGGCGTCGACGTCGAGCTCATGCTCACCGAGGGCGCGCTGCTGCTCGAGCGGGCCGCCCGACGCACGGGCACGGATGCGATGCCGCAGGAGGCCGCCCGGGTGCTCCTGGACGCGGTGGAGGCGCTGCGCGACGTCCGCGACACCCCGCACCAGCGGCTCTCGGCGGGGCTGTCCGCCGCGGTGCACGCGGCGCTGGCGCAGGCGCCGCTGCGCGACGCGCTCACCCGGTCGACCGCCTATCCGCTGATCGTCGACCGGCCCCTCGCGCTGGCGGGCGCCTGGTACGAGCTGTTCCCGCGCTCCCAGGGCGCGAAGTACGACCCCGAGATCGGGCAGTGGGTGTCCGGCACGCTGCGCACGGCGGCCGAGGACCTGCCGCGCATCGCCGGGATGGGCTTCGACGTGGTGTACCTGACCCCGGTGCACCCGATCGGCTCGACGTACCGCAAGGGCCGCAACAACTCCCTCTACGCCGACCAGGGCGACCCGGGCTCCCCGTACGCGATCGGCTCGCCCGCGGGCGGCCACGACGCGATCGAGCCGACACTCGGCACGTTCGCCGACTTCGACCGCTTCGTCGCCGCGTCGCGCGCGCTCGGCATGGAGGTCGCGATCGACATCGCGCTGCAGTGCTCGCCGGACCACCCGTGGGTGACGGCGCACCCGGAGTGGTTCACCACGCGCGCGGACGGCACCATCGCGTACGCCGAGAACCCGCCGAAGAAGTACCAGGACATCTACCCGCTGAACTTCGACAACGACCCCGAGGGGATCTACGCCGAGATCCGCCGGGTCCTGCAGGTGTGGATCGACCACGGCGTGACGCTCTTCCGTGTCGACAACCCGCACACCAAGCCGCTCGACTTCTGGGCCCGGATCCTGCAGTCGGTGCGCGCCGACCACCCCGAGGTCATCTTCCTGTCCGAGGCGTTCACGCGGCCGGCCATGATGCAGACCCTCGCCAAGATCGGCTTCCACCAGTCGTACACGTACTTCACCTGGCGCAACACCAAGGCCGAGATCACCGAGTACCTGGCGGAGGTCTCCGGCGAGCAGGGCGCGTGGATGCGGCCCGCGTTCTGGCCGACGACCCACGACATCCTGCCGCCGTACCTGCAGGCCACGGGCGTCCGCGGCTTCGCGGTCCGGGCGGTGCTGGCCGCGCTCGGCGCCCCGACCTGGGGCATCTACTCGGGCTACGAGCTGGTCGAGGACGTGCCGCGGCCGGGCGTCGACGAGCAGATCGACAACGAGAAGTACGAGTTCAAGCCGCGCGACTGGTCCAAGGCCGACGCGATCGGGATCAACCTGCTGCTCGGCCGGCTCAACGAGCTCCGGCACACGCACCCCGCGCTGCAGCAGCTGCGGAACCTGCGCGTGCTGCCGACCTCGGACGACGCCCTCGTCGCCTTCTCCAAGCACCTGGACGCCGAGCACTCCCCGACGGGCCGGGCCGACACGATCGTGGTCATCGTCAACCTGGACCCCTGGAACGCGCGCGAGGGCTCGGTGCAGCTCGACCTGCACGCCTACGGGCTCGACCCGAGCAGGCCGGTCGTGGCGCACGACATCCTGTCCGACGAGACCTACGAGTGGGGCTCGTCCGTCTACGTCAAGCTCGAGCCCGCGCTGCGGGCGGCGCACGTCGTGCACCTGGTGGCGCCGTGACCGAGAGCCCCACCACCGGCCGCCACGCGCGCGAACCTGCGCCGACGACGGCGCAGATCGTGCTGCCCGAGCGACGCCAGCCGACGCTGCCGCACCCCACGCCGACGGCTCCGGGGCTGGTCGACGACCCGGAGTGGTACCGCACGGCGGTGTTCTACGAGGTCATGCTCCGCACCTTCTCCGACAGCTCCGGACAGGGCAGCGGCGACCTGCGCGGCCTGATCGACCGGCTCGACTACCTGCAGTGGCTGGGCATCGACTGCCTGTGGCTGCCGCCGTTCTACCCCAGCCCGCTGCGCGACGGCGGCTACGACGTCGCCGACTACACCGCCATCGCGGGCCAGTACGGCACCATGGCCGACTTCACCGAGCTCATCGAGCAGGTGCACGCGCGCGGGATGCGGATCGTCGTCGACCTGGTGATGAACCACACCAGCGACCAGCACCCGTGGTTCCAGGCGTCGCGGTCCGACCCCGAGGGCCCGTACGGCGACTTCTACGTGTGGAGCGACGACAACACGCGCTACCAGGACGCGCGCATCATCTTCGTCGACACCGAGACGTCCAACTGGACCTTCGATCCCGTGCGGCGGCAGTTCTTCTGGCACCGCTTCTTCGGCCACCAGCCCGACCTCAACTTCGAGAACCCCCGCGTGGTCGAGGCCATGCTCGACGTGGGTCGCTACTGGCTGGGCATCGGCGTGGACGGCTTCCGGCTCGACGCCGTGCCGTACCTGTTCGAGGCCGAGGGGACCAACTGCGAGAACCTCCCCGAGACGCACGCGTTCCTGCGCAAGGTCCGCAAGATGATCGACGACGAGTTCCCGGGCCGCATCATGCTGGCGGAGGCCAACCAGTGGCCCGAGGACGTCGTGCACTACTTCGGCACCGAGGAGGAGCCGGAGTGCCACATGTGCTTCCACTTCCCGGTGATGCCGCGCATCTACTACTCGATCCGCGACCAGCGGGCCACGCAGATCATCGACATCCTGGCCGACACGCCGCCGATCCCGAACAACGGCGCCCAGTGGAGCACGTTCCTGCGCAACCACGACGAGCTCACGCTCGAGATGGTCTCGACCGAGGAGCGCGCGTCCATGTACGGGTGGTACGCGCCCGACTCGCGCATGCGCGCGAACGTCGGCATCCGTCGCCGCCTCGCCCCGCTGCTGGACAACTCGCGCAAGGAGATCGAGCTCGCGCACGCGCTCCTGCTGTCGCTGCCCGGCAGCCCGTGCCTGTACTACGGCGACGAGATCGGCATGGGCGACAACATCTGGCTGCCCGACCGCGACGCCGTGCGCACGCCGATGCAGTGGACCCCCGACCGCAACGCGGGCTTCTCCACGGCGGACCCGGGCAAGCTGTACCTCCCGCTGGTCCAGTCCCTGGTGCACCACTACAGCCACACCAACGTGGAGACCCAGCTCGCGCAGCCGACGTCGCTGCTGCACTGGGTGCACGGAATGCTCGCCGTCAGGCGGCAGCATCCCGCGCTCGGGGCCGGCGAGTTCGAGGTCCTGGCGTGCGACAACGAGTCGGTCCTCGCGTTCTGCCGGCACACGGCCGACGAGGTGGTCCTGGTCGTCGCCAACATGGCCTCGACCGCGCGCGCCGCGACGGTGCACCTGCCGGACCGGGCCGGCTGGACCACGCGCGACGTGTTCGGCGGCGCACCGTTCGCGCCCATCGGCGCCGACGGGTCCGCCTCGTTCACGCTCGGGTCGCGCGACTTCTACTGGCTGGAGCTGACCGCCCCGTGAGCCTGGTCGCCCGCACCACCCCCGACGACGCGCGCCTGCTCGAGGTCGTCCGCGAGTGGCTGCCGACGAAGCGCTGGTTCCCCGCCAAGGGCCAGGCCGCGGAGCTGTCGGCGGTCGCGTCCTTCGCGCTGGCCCCGGACGTGACGGTCCTCCTGGTCCGGGCGCGGGCGGGTTCCATCGACGCCCTCCTGCAGGTGCCGCTCGTGCTGACCGACGGCCCGGCGCCGGACACGCTCGGCGACCTGGACGGCCGGAGCGTGCTGGACGGCGCCGCCCACCCCGCGTTCCTGAGCGCATGGCTGGCCGCCGCCGACGGTCCGGGGGCCGACGTCGAGGTCGCGCTGGCCCGGGCGATCTCCGGCGAGCAGTCCAACACGTCCGTGATCCTGCCCGGCGCCCGGCCGGGCATCCTCAAGGTCCTGCGTGCGGTCGCGCCGGGCGAGAACCCCGACGTCGACGTCCCGCGCCACTTGGTCGACGTGGGCTGGGCGAACGTCCCCGCGCCGCTGGCGTGGTTGCAGGGCGAGTGGCCGGGCCCGGACGGGGAACCGGTGACGGGCTACCTCGGGGTCCTCGCCGCCTTCGTCGACGCCGCCGAGGACGGGTTCGAGCTCGCGTGCGCATACGCGGGCCGGCGGGAGCCCTTCGCGGCCCTCGCCGACGCGCTGGGCGCGATCACCGCCACGATGCACGACGCGCTGGTTCGGGCGTACGGCGTCGAGGCGGACGACCAGGGGCCCGACGAGGTGGCCCGCGCGGTCGCGTCCCGGTTCTCGTGGGCGCTCTCGGCGGTCCCCGGGCTCGCGCGGTTCGCCGACGGCGTCGCGGCGGTCGTCGCGGAGGTGCGGACGCTGCCGTCGGCGCCCCCGCGGCAACGCGTGCACGGCGACCTGCACCTCGGCCAGGTCCTCCGCTCGCACGACAGCTGGTTCATCATGGACTTCGAGGGCGAGCCGCTGGCACCCCTCGCGCAGCGCACCCGTCCCGACCTCGCACTGCGCGACGTCGCCGGCCTCCTGCGCTCGATCGACTACGCCGCCGCCGTCGGCGGGCTCACGGGTGCCGATGCGGAGGCGTGGATCGCCGACGCCCGCGCGGGACTGCTGCGGGGGTACGGCGGGGGCGACCAGACCCTGCTGCGCGCGCTCGAGCTCGACAAGACGCTCTACGAGGCCGTGTACGAGTCGCGGAACCGCCCGTCGTGGCTGCCCATCCCGATCGCGGGGCTGGAGCGGCTGGCCGGCTGAGCCTCAGGCGCCGGCGGTGACCTCGAGCGGCAGCTCCAGGGGCATCCGGACGCCGACCTGCCGCGGCGCGAGCTCGCTCTGCAGCACCAGGGCGGCGGCCCCGACGGCGGCCGCCTCGGGGGCGTTGGACGAGATGGTGACGCGCACGGGGTGGCTCCCGCGCGCGAAGAACGACTGTCCCAGGCGCCGCTCGATCTCGGGCAGGTACAGGGAGCCCGCGAGCGCGAACGCGGGGCCGGTGAGGATGACGAGCTCCAGGTCGAGCACGTTCGCCAGCGTCTGCGCGGCGACGCCGAGGTACCGCGACGACCGCTGCAGCAGCTGCATGGGCACGGCCTCGCCCCGGCTCGCGGCGCGGGCGAGCGAGCCGAAGTTCTCGGCCACGTTCCGTCCCGCGAGCTCGAGCCCCGCGTCACGGGCGGCGGCGACGACGGCCGCGGGGCCGGCGAGCACCTCGACGCAGCCGACGCTCCCGCACCAGCACTGCGGCCCGTCGAGGTCGACGCAGATGTGGCCGATCTCGCCGGCGTTCGAGCTGGAGCCCCGGTACACCGTGCCGTCGACGATGATCCCGGCCCCGATCCCGGTGCCCATGTAGAGCGCGGCGAACGCCGAGCCCGTCGCGATGCCGCCGGACCAGTACTCGCCGATCGCCGCCGCGGTCGCGTCGTTGTCCAGCAGGACGGGCAGCCCGACGGCGTCCTCCAGGGCGTCGGCGAGCGGGAACTCCGCCCACGCCTGCATCACGGGCGGGGTCAGGGTCATGCCGGTGGAGGTCGAGATCGGGCCGGGCGAGACCACGCCGAGGCCGAGGATCCGGGTGGGGTCGACGCCCACGCGCGTGATGGTGGCGCGGATCTCCGCGGCGATGCGGGCGACCACCTCGCGCGGGTCGTCGGACCCGGCGCCCGGCCGGCGCCACCGGGCGACGATCGCGCCGCCCAGGTTCGCGATGACGTAGGTGATCCCCGCGTGGTCCAGGTGCACGCCGATGGCGTAGCGCGCGGAGGGGTCCAGCTGCAGGAGCATCCGGGGCTTGCCGCCCGTCGACTCCGCGCGGCCGACCTCGATCACGAGCCCGTCGTCGATGAGCCGGCGCACGACCGTCGAGATCGTGGCTGCGGTCAGGCCGGTCGCACGGGTGAGCTCGACGCGGCTGATCGTGCCTGCCGCCCGGATGAGGTCGAGGATCGCCGACCTGCTGCTGGCGTGCGCGGCGCCGAGACCCGGCTGCGAGCCGCTCACTGGTCCTCCTCCGTGGGTGTCCCCCTCGTCGCACACCATAACGATCCGGGAACGGGAGCCGACTCCCTCGACACGCCCGTTGACTTACTTTGTTCACTTGCCTAAGAATGCCACACGGGAGCAAGGCCACTCGGTCTCCGGGTCGCCCTGCCTCATCAGACCCCGGCCGGCACGCGGAGGTGCYGGCACGACGAGAGGATCAACGATGTTCCCTCAGAAGCGACGCACGCGCCTGATGGCGGCCGCGGCCGTCGGCTCGCTCCTCGCCCTCACGGCCGCGTGCTCCAGCGGAGACGGCGGCGGCGAGGCGAACGACGACGGGACCCCCTCGGGGACGCTGAACGTCCTGACCTGGCGCACCGACCTGGTCGAGGACGGCACCTTCGACACCTACGTCGAGGAGTTCAAGAAGAAGTACCCCGAGGTCACCGACGTCAAGGTCGAGGGCGTCAAGGACTACGAGGGCACCGTCAAGACGCGGATGAACACCGACGACTACGGCGACGTGCTGGCCATCCCGGGTTCCGTCACCCCCGACCAGTTCGGCGACTTCTTCGAGCCCCTCGGCGACCTGGCCGAGATGTCGAAGGAGTACAACTGGCTCAACGACAAGTCCTTCGAGGGCAAGTCGTACGGCATCCCGGTCGTCGGCAACGTGCAGGGCATCCTCTACAACAAGCGCGTGTGGGAGGACGCCGGGATCACCGAGTTCCCGACCACCCCGCAGGAGTTCCTCGACGACCTCAAGGCGATCAAGGACAACGGAGTCGCGGTCGCCCCGCTGTACACCAACTACAAGGACGGCTGGCCGCTCTCGCAGTGGGACGGCTGGCGCGGCGCTGTCACGGCCGACCCGGACGCGCTGAACAAGATGGCGCAGACGGACACGCCGTGGACCGACGACTCCGACTACGGCGTCATCGACGGCACCATCTACGACGCCGTCGCCCAGGGCCTCACCGAGGCGGACCCGACCACCACGGACTGGGAGGGCTCCAAGCGCCAGATCGGCGTCGGGGACATCGCCACGATGGTCCTCGGCTCGTGGGCCATCCCGCAGATGGCCACCGCCGCGAAGGACGCGGGCGCCGACCCGGCCGACATCGCGTACATGCCCACGCCCGTGCAGGTGGACGGCAAGTTCCACACGGTGGCCGGCGGCGACTACAACCTCGGCATCAACGTGCACTCGAAGAACAAGGCGACCGCGCGTGCGTGGATCGACTGGTTCAACCACGACTCGGGCTACTCGGAGTCGCAGGTGGGGCTCTCCCCGCTGGTCGACGGCCCCGTGCCCGACGCCCTCAAGGGCTTCATGGACAGCGTCGAGCTCATCACGATGAACCCCGCGCCGGAGGGCAAGGAGTCGCTGTTCGCGGACATCGACACGGCGTCGGGCATCGTGACCACCGACCCGAAGTACCGCTCGCAGATCGTCGACGACGCCCGCTCGGGTGCCCGCACCAAGGAGCAGATCTTCGACGACCTGAACGCCAAGTGGGCCGAGGGCCGCGCCGACGCCGGCGCCTGAGGTCACCATGACGACCGCGTCCTCCAGCTTCACCGGCCAGACGGCCGCCGCCGCGGCGGAGCCCGACCTGGCCCGCCCCACCCGGAAGGTTCCGGGTGGGGCGGGCCGCCGCTCCGCGTGGTACCGCCGGCTCACGCCCTACCTGTTCCTGCTCGTCCCCGTCGGGCTGCTGCTGCTCCTGACGTACACGCCCGTCGTCAACATGTTCTGGTACTCGGTGACGGACTGGGACGGGCTCGACAAGACGAAGAACTTCATCGGTCTCGACAACTACGTCGAGGTCTTCACCGACCCCGACAACCTGCGGGTCTTCTACGTCTCGCTCTTCTACGTCGTCGGGTCGTTCGTGCAGATGGCGCTGGCGCTCTACTTCGCGACGATCCTGTCGTTCAAGGTGCGCTTCAAGAACATGTGGAAGGGCATCCTGTTCTTCCCGTACCTCATCAACGGCGTCGCCATCGGCCTGATCTTCCTCAACTTCCTCAAGCCGGGCGGCGGGCTCGACACGGTCCTGATGAAGACCGGTCTCGAGAGCCTCGTCCACCAGTGGACGGGCGACCCGGACATCGCCAACTTCTCGCTCGCGGCCGTCTCCGTCTGGCGGTACACCGGCCTGACGTTCGTGATGTTCCTGGGCGCGATCCAGTCCATCAACTCGGAGATCTACGAGGCGGCGGCGCTCGACGGCGCGAACCGGTGGCACGAGTTCTGGTCGATCATCCTGCCGTCGATCCGGCCCATCGTCGGGCTGGCCTTCATCCTGGGCATCTCCGGGTCGCTGTCCGTCTTCGAGATCCCGTTCGTCATGACGGGCGGGTCGAACGGCACGGAGACGTTCGTCATCCGCACCGTCTGGATGGCCTTCCAGCGGAACATGGTCGGCCTCGCGTCCGCGATGGCGGTCGTGCTGCTCGTGCTCGTCCTGCTGATCACCTGGCTCCAGCGCAAGCTCGTCCCCGAGGAGGAGGTGGACCTCACGTGAAGACCGCCGCCACCAGCACGGCGAAGTACGTCACCCTCGTCGTCGCCTCCGTCGTCACGCTGCTGCCGCTAGGACTCATCCTGTTCGGGTCGTTCAAGACCAACCAGGAGTTCCTGTCGACCAACCCGTTCCAGCCGCCCGACAACTGGTTCAACGTCGACAACTACGTCCTCGCCTTCACCAAGGGCGGCATGGCGCTGGCGTTCTTCAACACGGCGATCATCTTCGTCGCCGCCATCGCCGGGACGATCCTCATCGGCGCAGGGACCGCCTACGCGCTCGACCGGTTCCGGTTCCGGGGGCGCGGCCTGGTGCTCCTGCTGTTCCTGCTGGCGACGCTCGTCCCGGGCGTCACCACGCAGGTCGCGACGTTCCAGATCATCAACGGGCTGGGCCTCTACGGCTCGCGCTGGGCGCTGATCCTGCTGTTCATGGGCACGGACATCGTGTCGATCTACATCTTCGTGCAGTTCATGCGGAGCATCCCGCGCTCGCTGGACGAGGCCGCGACCATCGAGGGCGCTGGCCACCTGCGGATCTTCTTCCAGATCATCCTGCCCAACCTCAAGCCCGCGATCGCGACCGTCGTCATCATCAAGGGCATCGGCATCTACAACGAGTTCTTCCTGCCGTACCTGTACCTCAACGACCCGGACAAGCTCCCGATCTCCACGGCGCTGTTCGCCTTCAAGGGGCCGTACGGCTCGCAGTGGGAAGCGATCTGCGCGTGCGTGGTGATCACGATCATCCCGATCCTCGTGCTCTTCCTGTTCCTGCAGCGGTACATCTACAACGGGTTCACCTCGGGCGCGACGAAGTAGGCCGGTGTCCGACGAGCGGAGGGCGGCCGGTCCGGCCGCCCTCCGTGGTCACACCCGCGTCGCCCGGACCAGCGCGATCCGCTCGGGAAGCTGCAGCGGAGCCTCGAGACCCACCTCGGACAGCAGCCGCCCGGGCAGCCGCACGCCCTCGCCTACCCACCACGCCGGAGCGTGGTCGACCGCGTCGCCCGGCGCCTGCGGCCGCACGTCGTACAGCGCGTCCGGGTCGAGCCCGGGCAGCGTGACGCGCGGCAGGGCGGTGGCGGTCGACCGGCCCGTCATCGCGATCGCGAACAGCGCGTCCCCGCGGTCCTGCGCGACCACACCGTGGACGGCGACGGCGGGGTCGACCACGTCGGCGTGCACGGAGACGCCCGAGTGGAGCAGCGGGCGCACCTCCTTGTAGAGCGCGATCCACGCGGCCAGCTCGGCGCGCTGCTGCTCGTCGGCCTCCTGGAGGTCCCACTCGATCCCCAGGTGGCCGAAGAGCGCGGTCGCGGCGCGGTAGGACAGCTCGTGCCGGCGTCCGGTGCTGTGCGCGGTCCCCGAGCCGACGTGCGCGCCGATCAGCTCCAGCGGGATCAGCAGGTTGGTCCACCGCTGGATCTGCTGGCGCTCGAGCGCGTCGATGCAGTCGCTGGCCCACACCCGGTCGGTCCGCTGCAGGATCTCCAGGTCCACGCGCGCCCCGCCCGACGAGCACGACTCGATCTCCACGCCCGGGTGCAGCGCCCGGAGCTCGTCCAGGAGCCGGTACACCGCGAGCGTCTGCCCGTGCACCCCGGGAGCTCCGCCGTGCCCGGCGTCGACCAGGTCCCGGTTGTGGTCCCACTTCAGGTACCCGATGGCGTACTCGGTGAGCAGCGCGTCGAGCCGCTCGAGAATGTACGCGTACGCCTCGGGCACCGCGAGGTCGAGCACCTGCTGGTGCCGCGCCTCGCGGGGCAGCCGCGCCGGGACGCGCAGGATCCAGTCGGGGTGCGCGCGGGCCAGGTCCGAGTCGGCGTTGACCATCTCCGGCTCCACCCAGAGCCCGAACTGCAGCCCGAGGCCCGTCACGTGCTCGACCAGCGGGTCCAGGCCGTCGGGCCACACGTCCGCCGAGACGTACCAGTCCCCCAGCGCGCGGGTGTCGTCCCGCCGGTCGCCGAACCAGCCGTCGTCGAGCACGAACCGCTCGGCGCCGACGGCCGCGGCGGCGTCGGCCAGCACCGTGAGCCGGCCGAGGTCGTGCTGGAAGTAGACGGCCTCCCACGTGTTGAGCGTGACGGGCCGCGGCGACGACGGGTGCTGGGGCCGCGCCCGCATCCAGGCGTGGAACCGGTCCGCGAGCGCGTCGAGCCCGGTCCCCCACGACCCGAAGACCCACGGGCTGGTGTACGACTCGCCGCGGGCCAGCCGCACCTCACCGGACCCGAGCAGCTCCCCGCCGCCCAGCAGGCCGTGGTGGTAGTGGCTGCGCTCGGCGAGCGAGCGGTGGTTGCCCGACCACGCCGTGTGCAGCCCCCACACCTCGCCGGTGCGGTTCGCGAAGCCCGCCGTGCCGGCCACCAGGACGAACGGCGAGTCGTACCCGGTCCGGCCACGCCGGTTCTCGCGCAGCCGGGTCCCGTGGGTGAACGCCGTCCGCTGCGGGCTGCGCTCCCGCGCCCACCGGCCGGAGAAGTCGAGCAGCTCGGTCGCCGACGACGGCACCGGCAGCGTGAGCAGCAGCCCGTCGACGCCGTAGACCTCGTCGGCGTCGTTCGTCAGCACGGCGCGCTGCCGGACGAGGCCCTGCGCGGTGAGCTCCAGCACGAGCTCGAGGCTCAGCCGTGCGTCATCGTCGGCCGCCCGGACCGTGAGGCGCTGCGTCCCGTCATCAGTGGTGGCGACGTCGTGGGCGCGGACGACGAAGCTCGTCGAGAAGTCCTGCCCGTCGCGGCTGCCGACGAGCCCGGGGGTGCCCAGGAAGCCCGCCGACTCCTGCGGCAGCACGGCGATCTCGACCTCGCCGTCGACGGGGAAGCCGTGGGCCACCGGACGCCAGCCGAGCCGCGCGGCGCGCAGCGCGGCCGCATCGAGGTCGCCCAGGTCGCTCCCCCAGTGCAGGACGCGCGGCAGCGTGCCGCCGGTGAGGTCGACGACGACACTGACGCCCGCGGCGCGCAGGTGGACGAGGGTGTCGGGGGTGGCGCTGTCGGTCACGGCGGGTGTCTCCTGATCGGGTGCGGGTCTTGCGGGGTCGGACGCGCTGGTCGAGCCCCTGCACGGTACGTGCAGAGAGCCGGCGCCGGCCTCATTGACTTACTTTATTCAGTTGTCTAACAATGAACCCAGGGTACTTGCAGGATGTTCGACCCCTCCCCGAGGCGTCGACGCTGCCCGTCGTAAGGATGCGGCGGGCACACGCCGGACCCCCGGACCCAGGAGCTCGTCGATGAACACCCAGGACCTGTACGACGGCTGGTCGCTGACCGCCGTCGCCGGCCCCGTCCCCGCCGACCTGCGCGGTCGCCGCGTCCGCGCTCGCGTGCCCGGCACCAGCCACACGGCGCTGCTCGAGGCGGGCCTCATCCCGGACCCCTACGTCGACCGCCACGAGGAGGACCTCGCGTGGATGCGCCGCACCGACTGGGCGTACGAGCGGGACCTCGACCTGAGCCCGGCGGGGGCCGACGAGCGCGTCGACCTGGTGTTCGACGGCATCGACACGGTCGCCACGATCACGTTCGACGACCACGAGATCGGCCGGACCGCCAACCAGCACCGCTCCTACCGCTTCGACGTCCGCGACCTGCTGCGTCCCACCACCCAGCGCCTGCGCGTCCTGCTGACCTCCGCGCTGGCCCACGCCGAGGCCGAGGCCGCGCGCCTCGGAGCCCGCCCGCTCGCCTACGACCAGCCGTTCAACATGGTCCGCAAGATGGCCTGCTCGTTCGGCTGGGACTGGGGACCGGACCTGCAGACCGCGGGCCTGTGGCGACCGGTCCGCGTGGAGCGCTGGTCGGTCGCCCGCCTCGCCGGGGTCCGACCGCTGATCACCGTCGACCCGACCGGCACCGGGCACGTCACGGTCCACGTGACCGTCGAGCGCTCCGGGMTGCCCGGCGGCGACGTCCCGCTCGTCGTMCGCGCGCGGGTCGCCGGCGCCGACGTCTCGGTCCCCGTGCCGGCAGGCGCGACCGCCGCGGAGCTCGCCCTCGAGGTCCCCCACGCGCCCCTGTGGTGGCCCGTCGGCCACGGTGCGCAGCCGCTGAGCGAGCTGGCCGTCGCTCTGCTCGGCCCCGACCCCGAGCAGCCCCTGGACACGTGGACCCGCCGCATCGGGTTCCGCACCGTCGAGCTCGACACCAGCGTCGACGACGACGGCACCGCGTTCACGTTCCGCATCAACGGCCGGCCGGTCTTCGTCAAGGGCGCCAACTGGATCCCCGACGACCACCTGCTCACCCGGATCACCCGCGAGCGCCTGGCGCACCGCCTGGACCAGGCCGTCGACGCCCACCTCAACCTCGTGCGCGTCTGGGGCGGCGGCATCTACGAGTCCGAGGACTTCTACGAGCTCTGCGACGAGCGCGGCCTGCTCGTCTGGCAGGACTTCCTGCTCGCGTGCGCGGCCTACCCGGAGGAGCAGCCGATCTGGGACGAGCTGGAGGCCGAGGCGCGCGAGCACGTCGCCCGGCTGACCTCCCACCCGTCGCTGGTGCTCTGGAACGGCGGCAACGAGAACCTCTGGGGCTACCTCGACTGGGGCTGGCAGACCGAGCTCGAGGGCCGGACCTGGGGCTACCGATACGCCACGGAGCTGCTCGCGGGGATCGTCGCCGAACTCGACCCCACCCGCCCCTACTCCGACGGCAGCCCGTACTCCCCCGGCGCGGCCCTCACCGAGATCCACCCGAACGACCCCGACCACGGCACCCACCACCAGTGGGAGGTCTGGAACCGCGTCGACTACACCGTCTACGGCGACGAGGTCCCCCGCTTCTGCTCCGAGTTCGGCTTCCAGGGGCCGCCGACGTGGGCGACGCTGACCCGGGCGGTGCACGCGGTCGACGGCGGCCCGCTGACCAAGGGCGACCCGGCGTTCCTCCTCCACCAAAAGGCCGACGACGGCAACGGCAAGCTCGACCGCGGCCTCGCTCCCCACCTGGGCGTCCCCGACGACTTCGCCGACTGGCACTGGGCCACCCAGCTCAACCAGGCGCGCGCGGTGCGTTTCGCCATCGAGCACTACCGGTCGTGGTGGCCGCGGACCGCCGGCGCGATCGTCTGGCAGCTCAACGACTGCTGGCCGGTCACCTCGTGGGCCGCCATCGACGGCGACGAGCGCCCGAAGCCGCTCTGGTACGCCCTGAAGGCCGCCTACGCGCCACGTCTGCTCACCGTGCAGCCGCGCGAGGGCCGCGAGGTGCTCGCGGTCGTCAACGACACCGCCGCCCTCTGGCAGGGCACCGTCCACCTGTCGCGCCAGCGGCTCGACGGCACCGTGCTCGCCGCGGACGACCTGGCCCTCGCCGTCGGCGCCTGGTCGGTCGGCCAGTTCCGCCTGCCGCCGTCCGTGGCGACACCCGACAACCCCGCACGCGAGGTCCTCGTCGTCCGCCTGGGCGACCTGCAGACGGTGCACGCGTGGGCCGAGGACATCGACCTGGACCTCGACCCGGAACCCCTGCGGGCCTCCGCGACCCCCGTCCAGGACGGCTACCGCGTGGACGTCACGGCCACGTCCCTCGCCCGCGATGTGACCCTCCTGGTCGACCGGCTGGACCCGGACGCCCTCGTCGACGTCGCGCTCGTCGACATCCCCGCGGGCTCCACGGCGTCCTTCCACGTGCGGACGCGCGGCACCTTCGACCCCGCCGACCTGACACGCGCGCCTGTCCTCCGCTCCGCCAACGACGTCGTCGTCCCGCGCCTGCGCGAGCCCGGCGCACGTGACCTCTCCGAGTCGCCCGCCTGAGCCGTGCACCGGCTCAACGCGGCGAGGCCCATAGCCGTGCCCTACCGCGACCGGCCACCTGCCGCCGGGCAACGTCCATGACCTCGCCCCGCCGCAACCTCATGCCCCACGCGTCACTGGCGGTCGCGCCGTGACCTCATTCACCGCCGCCCGGACCGCCCGCGCCACAGGCGGTCGCCCATGACCTCACCCCACCGCCACCCCGAACCCCCGCCCGCCACCGGCCGTCACGCATGACCTCACCCCACCGCCACCCTGAACGCCCACGCGCCACAGGTACGCTCGCGACCATGACGCAAGGTCTCGACGCGGTCGGCCTGGTTCTCGCTCGACCTGCACGGATGCTCGGCTTCGAGCCCTTCTTCATGGAGCTCGTCGGCGGCATCGAGGAGTCCCTGGCGGGCGAGAACCGCTCGCTGCTCCTGCACGTCGTCCCCGACCACGAGGCGGAGATCCGTACCTACCGCCGATGGGGCGAGGGCAAGCTCGTCGACGCCGTCGTCGTCGTCAACGTGGCGCTCGAGGACTCCCGCCTGGGCGTGCTGAGCGAGCTCGGCATCCCCACGGTGGTCGTGGGCGGCCCGCGGCCCGACCTGCCGTTCGCCAACGTGTGGATCGACAACGCCGAGGCGATGCGCACCGCCGTGCAGCACCTGGTCGGTCTGGGACACCGCCGGCTCGCGCGGGTCAGCGGCCCGCGCGGGCTCGCGCACACCCAGGCCCGCACCGAGGCGTTCACGGGCGAGTGCGCCCGGCTGGGTGCCCACGGCACGGTCGTCGAGGGCGACTACACCGAGGAGTCCGGCACGCGATCCACCCGCGCTCTGCTGGGCCGCGGCTCGCCGCCGTCGGCGATCATCTACGACAACGACGTCATGGCCGTGGCCGGCCTCGGCGTCGCGCACGAGATGGACGTCGCCGTGCCCGAGCGCCTCTCGCTGCTGGCCTGGGACGACTCGGCCCTCTGCCGCCTGTCCCACCCGGCCTTGTCCGCCATGAGCCTCGACGTGCACGCCATGGGCGTCCAGGTGGCCGACTGCGTGCTCAACCTCCTCGCCTCGGGCACCGTCCGCTCGTACACGGCACCCCTGCCCCGCCTGGTGACCCGCGGCACCACCACCACGGCGCCCACCGACGCCTGAGATGCAGGTCACCGGGGCGACCGTCCTGCGCGCACACCCGCCGGGTGGTTGGGTAGGGGCATGAGCCCGGCCGCACCGTCCCCGGTCCCCGTCGACGTCGACACCCTTCGCACCGTCGCCCACGGGGCCTCCTACGCACCGCACGACGTCCTCGGCCCGCACGTCGGGGGCGGCGGGCTCACCGTCCGCACGCTCCGGCCGCTGGCCGAGTCCGTCGTGGTCGTCACCTCCACCTCACGGGTCGCCGCGCGGCACGAGCAGGACGGCATCTGGGTCGCCGTCCTGCCCGGCACCGACGTGCCCGACTACCGCCTCGAGGTGACCTACGACGGCCACGCCTCCGTCGTCGACGACCCCTACCGCTTCCTGCCCACCGTGCAGGAGCTGGATCGCCACCTCGTCCGCGAGGGCCGCCACGAGCAGCTGTGGACCGTGCTCGGCGCCAACGTCCGCCACTACCCCGGCGAGCTCGGCGACGTCGTCGGCACGTCCTTCGCCGTCTGGGCGCCCAACGCCCGAGCCGTCCGCGTGGTCGGCGACTTCAACTACTGGCAGGGCGCGTCGCACGCGATGCGCTCGCTGGGCGACAGCGGCGTCTGGGAGGTCTTCGCACCCGACGTCCGGGCCGGCGCCCGGTACAAGTTCGAGATCCTCGGCAACGACGGGTCCTGGCGGCAGAAGGCCGACCCGCTCGCGCAGGGCACCGAGATCCCGCCTGCCACGGCGTCCGTCGTGGTCGAGTCGACCTTCCAGTGGTCCGACGACGCCTGGCTCACGGCCCGCGGCACCCACGACCCGCACACGGCACCCATGAGCGTCTACGAGGTCCATCTGGGCTCGTGGCGCGTCGGCCTGTCCTACCGGGACCTCGCGCACCAGCTGACCGAGCACGTCGCGTCGCTCGGCTTCACCCACGTCGAGATGCTCCCCGTGGCCGAGCACCCGTTCGGCGGCTCGTGGGGCTACCAGGTGTCCTCCTACTTCGCGCCCACCTCAAGGTTCGGCCACCCCGACGACTTCCGCTACCTTGTCGACACCCTGCACCGCGCCGGCATCGGCGTCATCGTCGACTGGGTGCCGGCCCACTTCCCCAAGGACGAGTGGTCGCTCGCGCAGTTCGACGGCACCCCTCTCTACGAGCACCCGGACCCTCTGCTGGGCGAGCACCCCGACTGGGGCACGTACGTCTTCAACTTCGGCCGCTCCGAGGTGCGCAACTTCCTCGTCGCCAACGCCACCTACTGGCTGGAGGAGTTCCACATCGACGGGCTGCGTGTCGACGCCGTCGCGTCGATGCTCTACCTCGACTACAGCCGCAAGGCCGGTCAGTGGCGGCCCAACCAGTACGGCGGCCGCGAGAACCTGGACGCCATCTCGTTCCTGCAGGAGGCCAACGCCACGGCGTACCGACGCACCCCCGGCATCATGATGATCGCCGAGGAGTCGACCGCGTGGCCCGGCGTCACCGCACCCACCGACGACAACGGCCTCGGGTTCGGGCTGAAGTGGAACATGGGCTGGATGAACGACACCCTGCGCTACATGGCGGAGGAGCCCGTCCACCGGCGCTACCACCACAACGAGATCACCTTCTCGATGGTCTACGCCTACTCCGAGCGCTTCGTCCTGCCCATCAGCCACGACGAGGTCGTGCACGGCAAGGGATCCCTGTACGAGCGCATGCCCGGCGACCACTGGCAGAAGCTCGCGGGCGTCCGGCTGCTGCTCGGCTACCAGTGGACGCACCCCGGCAAGCAGCTGCTCTTCATGGGCAGCGAGTTCGCGCAGCAGACCGAGTGGGCCGAGTCGCGCTCGCTCGACTGGCACGCGCTCGACGACCCCGCCCACCAGGGCGTCTTGCGCTCCGTCGCCGACCTCAACCGGGTCTACAAGGAGACGCCGGCCCTCTGGCAGCTCGACCACTCGCCGGACGGGTTCGAGTGGATCGACTCCGACGACGCCTTCCGCAACACCCTGGCGTTCCTGCGCAAGGGCTACAACGCCCCGCCCGTCGCCGTCGTCGTCAACTTCGCCGGCATCCCCCACGAGGGCTACCGCCTGGCGCTTCCCCGCGGCGGCCGGTGGCGCGAGATCTACAACTCGGACGCCGAGCCCTACGGTGGCTCCGGCGTGGGCAACCTCGGCGAGATCGAGGCCCTGCCCGAGCCCCACTACGGGCGTCCGTACTCCGCATCGATCCGCGTCCCCCCGCTGGGCGTGGTGGTCTTCGAGGCCGGTTGATCGGCGGCTGAACCGCGACGGGGAGCCCTCGGGCTCCCCGTCGTCGTCTTCGCCGTGGTCGTCTACCGTCGACCTCATGCCCAGGATCCTGGTCACGGGGATGTCCGGCGCCGGCAAGACCACTCTCCTGCAGGAGCTGGCCGCCCGCGGCCATCGGACCGTCGACACCGACGACGGCTGGGTCCTCCCGGACGGTACGTGGGACGAGCCACGGATCGCCGGCCTGCTCGCCCAGCACGACGACATCGTCATCGCGGGGACGGTCGAGAACCAGGTCGTGTTCTACGACCGGTTCGACCACGTCGTCCTGCTCAGCGCCCCACTCGAGGTCCTGCTGCACCGCGTGTCGACCCGCACCACGAACCCCTACGGGAGATCGCCGGCCCAACGCGCGGAGATCACGCACTACCTCCACACCGTCGAACCGCTCCTCCGACGCGGCGCCACCCTCGAGCTGGACGGCCGCCAACCCGTCGCCGCCCTCGCCACCACGCTGGAGGACCTCCTAGCGCAGCAGTAGGGACTTTTCCCCGTGTCCAGAAATGACAAGGGCCACCCGCACGAGGTGGCCTTTCGAATGCGCAAAGTGTTGTGGCGTAAAACAGAAGAAGCCACCCCCGTAGGGGTGGCTTCTCCTGAATGATGTCCGGCGGCGTCCTACTCTCCCACACCCTGGCGAGTGCAGTACCATCGGCGCTGAAGGGCTTAGCTTCCGGGTTCGGAATGGGACCGGGCGTTTCCCCTTCGCTATGACCGCCGTAACGTTGTCGAGTTGTCAAACGGGTTCCCGTTC
>NZ_JBFUKJ010000010.1:0-125736 GCF_056400905.1 Cellulomonas sp. P4_H12 | reverse complement strand
TACCTGGTCTACGAGCCGTGGGCCTACGGCAACGGCAACTGGTGGACCTCCAAGGCCGGGTTCGGCGTCCCGTCCGGCATGGGCTACGCATCGTTCGGCACCATCGACGCCTTCGTCGCGGCGAACCCCGCGGCCCGCGTCATCGGCGTCGGCTACTCGCTGGGCTCCGGCGTGATCGGTGACGCGGTCATCAACAAGATCGTCGTCGGCGGCGCCACCTACACCTTCGGGCTCGAGCCCGTCGTCGTGACCGACCCGCTGCCTGCGGCCCCGGACCCCGTCGTCCCCGCGGCGCCGGTCGTCCCGGTGACACCTGCGGCGCCCGTGGCCGCGGCGCCCGCCGCCCCGACGAGTGCCGCGGTTCCCGCGGCGACCGACGGGACGCTGGCGGCGACCGGCTCGTCGGCGGGGCTGCTGGCCCTGGTCGGTGCGTTGATCGTCGCAGCCGGAGTCGGCCTGCGGCGCTTCGCCCGGCGCTGACGTCGGACCAAAGGTCGGGCCCCGCAGCCTCGTGCTGCGGGGCCCGACCTGTGTCGTCACGCCGTGAAGCGCGCCTCGGCCACGGCGACCACCGGCGCGGCGGTCCGCGCGTACACGTAGGTCAGTGGGGCGGCGAGGAGCACGAGCAGCCAGTCCGACAGGTACGCGACGCCGGCGGCGAGCACGAGCACGGACGCGAACCCGAGCGTCACCAGCGGCTTCGCGGCGACGAAGTAGGCGCCGAGGCGGGCGACGTCGCGGGTGCGGAACGCGAACAGCGCGCTGAGCACGAGGGCGTGCCCGGACCAGAGCACGACCATGACGGCGATCGCGCCAAGCGCGACGCCGAGCGCGGGCGGGAAGCCCGCGTCGGACAGGTGCGTGAGGTTGACGGCGACGATCGCCAGCAGGACGAGCGTCGGCACCCACCAGCGGAGGACGTCGAGCGCGTCGAGCCGGTACCCCCGCCAGAAGTGCCGGGCGGGCGACAGGTCGCGGTCGCGCGCGAACACCCGCCACGCGAAGAGCGCCGCCGCGACGGACGGCCCGAACGGCAGGCACGCCAGCGCGAAGAGGGGGACGTTACTCGCGTCCCGGTCGAGCACCTGCAGGAGCAGGAGGCCCGGGGCGCTGGTGACCAGCAGCAGGACCTCGACCACGAGGAACCAGTACACGGCGGCCGACGAACGCGGCAGCAGCCCGGTGCCGATCTCGTCGTCGCTCTTGGCCGCCATGGCCGTCATCCCACCACGTCCTGACCGAGCAGGCGGCAGTCGTCGGGCCCGGACGATCGCCGGCGATCAGCGTCACCTTGTGCCGACGGAGCACGAGGTCGAGGTCGACGCGACCGTCGACAGAGGAGCTCGGCCTGCCGGACCTCGGGAGCCGAGCCGTCGCGCAGCAGGACGAGCACGCGACGCAATGGGTGGCGCGGCGGCCGAGCTCGCGTCACGCCGCGCCGCGAGGATTCCGAAAGTATCGGCTCGGGCAGGCGACATCTGGCCCGCCATACGTTGGCAGGATGGAGGTTCTTTCGTGTCTATCCTGGACGACAGCGAGGTGATTTCCGTCGACGACGCTGGGCCGCATCCAGGGCCGGTGCTACGTTCGGTCCGATAGTTGCGACGAGCAGATGGACGGCGATGACCACCAGCGCAAGCGCGAGCCCCGACGGGCACGAGACGCTCGCCACGCCCGAGGCCCCGACCGCGACCATCGCCCTCATCGCCGCCGAGGCCGGGGTCTCGATCCCGACGGTGTCCAAGGTGCTCAACGGCCGGACCGACGTCGCCGCGGTGACCCGCGCCCGCGTCGAGGAGGTCATCGACCGGCACCAGTACCGACGTCGGCGCGGACGCAGCCAGACCGGGCCCGGCCTGCTCGACCTCGTCTTCCACGAGCTCGACGCCGGCTGGGCCGTGCAGATCATCAAGGGCGTCGAGTCGGTCGCCGGACCCGAGCGCATGGGCGTGGTGCTGTCCGAGCTCGGCGGCGCGCACCGGCCGCGGCAGGAGTGGCTCGACGACGTGCTGGCCCGTCGGCCGCGCGGCGTCATCCTCGTGCTCTCCGACCTCGACCCGGCGCAGCGCCGGCAGCTGGAGACCCGGTCGATCCCGTTCGTGGTCGTCGACACCGCGGGCGAGCAGCCCGCCGGCGTGCCGACGGTCGGGTCCGCCAACTGGGCCGGCGGCCTCGCGGCGACCCGGCACCTGCTCGGGCTCGGGCACCGGCGGGTCGCCGTCATCTCCGGCCCGGTCGACGTCCTGTGCAGCCGCGCCCGCATCGATGGCTACCGCACGGCGCTCGACGAGGCCGGCGTCGCCGTCGATCCGTCGTTGATCCGGTACGGCGACTTCTTCGTCGGCGGCGGGTACACCCACGGCATGGACCTGCTCGACCGGCCCGACCGGCCCACCGCGATCTTCGCCGGCTCGGACTTCCAGGCGCTCGGCGTCATGCGCGCCGCCCGCGAGCTCGGTCTGCGGATCCCGGAGGACCTGTCGATCGTGGGCTACGACGACCTGCCCGTCACCGAGTGGATCGGCCCCCCGCTGACCACCATCCACCAGCCGCTGCAGGAGATGGCCGCCACCGCGACCCGCATGGTGCTGGCCCTGGCCCGCGGCGAGGTGCCGGCGAACCCGCGCATCGAGCTGGGCACGGAGCTGGTGATCCGCGACAGCACCGCGCCGCCGGCGCTGGTCTGAGCCGTCGCCCGGTTCACCCTGCCGCTCGCCCCGCTAGCAGGGTACCCGCGACGGCCATCTGCCGAACTCGTGACTGCGAGCCGAACTCGCGCGTCTCGACCGGCGAGATCGGCCCGGAGTCACGAGCTGGGCGGTGCGCGCCGCCCTAGCGGCCCGTGCCGTCGACCGCGTGCGGCTCGATCGCGGCGATCTCGTCCGCGGTCAGCGGCGGGGCCTGCAGCGCGGCGACGTTGTCCTCGAGCTGGGCGACGGAGCTGGCGCCGACCAGCGCTGAGGTGATGCGGTCGTCGCGCAGCACCCACGACAGGGCCAGCTGCGCGAGGGACTGCCCTCGCCCCGCGGCGATCTCGTTGAGCGCCCGCGCGCGGGACAGGTACGTCTCCGAGATGGCGGTCGGCTTGAGGAAGTGACCGACGGCCGCGCGGGAGTCCGCCGGGACGTCGCCCGACAGGTAGCGGCCGGTCAGCAGCCCCTGCGCCAGCGGGGAGAACACGATGGTGCCGATGCCCAGGTCGCCGACGACGTCGAGCAGGCTCTCGCTCTGCCCGTCGGCGACGTTCTCCACGTGCCGGTTGAACATCGAGTAGCTGGGCTGGTGGATGAGCAGCGGGGTGCCCAGGTCGGCGAGTACCTGCTGGGCGACCCGCGTCTGGGCCGGCGAGTAGTTCGAGATGCCGGCGTAGAGCGCCTTGCCGCTGGTCACGGCGGTGTGCAGCGCGCCCATCGTCTCCTCGATCGGCACCGACGGGTCCGGGCGGTGCGAGTAGAAGATGTCGACGTAGTCGACCCCGATGCGGGCCAGCGACTGGTCCAGCGAGGACAGCAGGTACTTGCGCGAGCCGCCGTCGCCGTACGGACCCGGCCACATGTCGTAGCCGGCCTTGGAGGAGATGACGAGCTCGTCGCGGTACGGGCGCAGGTCCTCGCGCAGCACGCGGCCGAAGTTCTCCTCGGCGGAGCCGTAGGGCGGGCCGTAGTTGTTGGCCAGGTCGATGTGCGTGATGCCCAGGTCGAACGCCCGGCGCAGGACCGCGCGCTGCGTCTCGAGCGGCGTGGTGTCGCCGAAGTTGTGCCACAGCCCGAGCGAGAGCGCGGGCAGGTCCAGGCCGCTGCGGCCGGTCCGGCGATAGGTCATCGAGTCGTAGCGGGCGTCGTCGGCAAGGAAGGGCATGAGACAACGCTATCCGTAGGATCGGCGCGTGCTGCACGTCGCGTTCTTCGAGCCCCGCATCCCCGGCAACACCGGCAGTGCCATCCGCTTGGCTGCCGGGACGGGGGCCACCCTGCACCTGGTCGAGCCGCTCGGGTTCGACCTGTCGGAGGCCAAGCTGCGGCGGGCCGGGCTCGACTACCACGACCTCGCCCACGTGGTCGTGCACCCGTCGTTCGACGACCTCCTCGCGGCGCTGCCGGGGCGCGTCTACGCGTTCACCACCCAGGCGACGCTGCGCCACACCGACGTCGCGTGGGCGGACGAGGACGTCCTCCTCTTCGGGCCCGAGCCCACCGGCCTGCCCGACGAGGTGCTGGCGCACCCCCGGATCACCGACCGCGTGCGGATCCCGATGCTGCCGGGCCGGCGGTCGATGAACCTGTCGAACGCCGCCGCCGTCGGGATGTACGAGGCGTGGCGGCAGCTGGGGTTCGCCGACGGGGTGTGAGCGGTGCAGGATCGACGGATGTTCACCACCCGCCCCGAGCTCCTCGGCACGTTCGGCATGGTGGCCTCGACGCACTGGCTGGCGTCGGCGGTCGGGATGCGCACGCTCGAGGCCGGCGGCAACGCGTTCGACGCGGCCGCGGCGGCGGGCTTCACGCTCTCCGTCGTCGAGCCGCACCTCAACGGGCCGGGCGGCGACGCCCCGATCATCGGGCACCGTGCCTCCGACGGGCACACGTTCGTGGTCTGCGGCCAGGGCCCGGCGCCCGCCCTGGCGACCATCGGGGCGTACCGCGACCTGGGCCTCGACCTCGTGCCCGGCACGGGGCACCTCGCCGCCGTGGTGCCCGGCGCGTTCGGCGCGTGGCTCGACCTGGTGGCGCGGTACGGCACGCTGCCGCTGGCCGAGGTCCTCGCACCCGCCATCGGTTACGCGCGGGACGGCTACCCGCTCGTCCGGGCGGCGTCGCGGACGATCGCCACCGTGGCGGAGATGTTCACCGAGCACTGGCCGACGTCCGCCGAGGTCTACCTCCCGCACGGCGAGGTCCCCGCGCCGGGCACGCGGTTCACCAACCCGGCGCTCGCCCGCACGTTCGAGCGTCTGCTCACCGGCGGCGGCACCCGCGAGGCCCAGATCGAGGCGGCGCGGCGCGCGTTCTACGAGGGGTTCGTCGCGGAGGCCGTCGACGCGTTCCAGTCGTCCGTGCCCGTGCAGGACTCCTCCGGCCGGCCGCACGCCGGCCTGCTGCGCGCCGACGACCTGGCCGCGTGGCGGGCCGCGGAGGAGCCGACGACCTCCGGGCCGTTCGCCGGCCGGACCATCCACAAGACCGGCGCCTGGGGACAGGGGCCCGTCCTGCTCCAGCAGCTCGCGATGCTCGAGGCGCTCGACGTCGACCAGCTGGCCCGGTCGAACGACACCCTGGCACTCGTGCACACCGTGGTCGAGGTGGCCAAGCTTGCTTTCGCGGACCGCGAGGCCTGGTACGGCGACGACCCGGACGTCCCGCTCGAGACGCTGCTGTCGCCGCAGTACGCGGCGGAGCGGGCGCGGCTGGTCTCGGCGACGGCGTCCGAGGGCTTGCTGCCCGGATCCCCGGACGGTCGGGTGCCGCGCGTGGCGGCCGCGCTCTGGTCGGGTCACACCGGGACGGCGCCGGGCGTCGGCGAGCCCACGGTCTCCCCGATCGGGCTGAGCCCGGGCGACACCTGCCACGTCGACGTCGTCGACCGGTGGGGCAACCGCGTGTCGGCGACCCCGTCGGGCGGCTGGCTGCAGTCCAGCCCCGTGGTGCCGGGCCTCGGCTTCGCGCTCCCGACCCGGGCGCAGATGTTCTGGCTCGAGCCCGGGCTGCCCAACAGCCTCGCGCCCGGCAAGCGGCCGCGCACGACCCTCAGCCCGTCGCTGCTGCTCGACGACGACGGGTCCGGCTTCGCGTTCGGCACCCCCGGCGGCGACCAGCAGGACCAGTGGACGGTGCCGTTCCTGCTCCGTCACCTGCTCGGCGGCGCGGGGCTGCAGGCCGCGATCGACGCTCCCGCGTGGCACTCGTCGCACGTGCCCGGCTCGTTCTACCCGCGCACGCACACACCGCGCGGCCTGGTCGCCGAGTCGCGCCTCGGCGCCGACGTGCTCGACGGGCTGGTCGAGCGCGGGCACGACGTCGAGGTCACCGGCCCCTGGGAGCTCGGGCGGATCAGCGCCGCCGGCGTCCGGCCGGACGGGCTGCTCGCCGCCGCCGCCAACCCCCGCGGCATGCAGGGGTACGCGGTCGGGCGGTGACCGCCTTCGCCGACCAGCACGGGTACCGGGTGGCGTTCGCCTGGGGTCCCGACGAGGCGGCCGCGGTGATCGGACCCGGCCCGACCCTCGCGGTGGTCGTGGACGTCCTGTCCTTCTCGACGACGGTGACCGTCGCGGTGGAGGCGGGCGTCACGGTCCACCCGTTCGGCTCGCGGGATCCTGGCGCAGAGGCGTTCGCTGCGTCCGTGGGGGCGACGCTCGCGCCCGCCCGCACCCTCGACGCACCGAGCCTCTCGGTGTCGTCGATGCGCGACGCCGTCCACGGCCGTCGGGTCGTCGTGGCCTCCCCCAACGGCGCCGCGACGTGCTTGCGGCTGGCGGAGACCGGGGCGCGCGTGGTGGTCGGGTGCCTACGGAACGCCTCGGCGGCGGGCCGTGCGGCAGCCGACTTTCTCGCCTCGCGCGCGGACGCCCGGGTGGTCGTGGTCGCGTGCGGCGAGCGCTGGCCCGACGGCGGCCTGCGGCCTGCGGTCGAGGACCTCTGGGCGGCCGGCGCCATCCTCGCGGCCACGAGGTCCGGCGACCTGTCCCCCGAGGCGGCGACCGCGCGGGCGGCCGCGCCGGTCACCGAACCCCCGCTGCTCGACTGCGCCAGCGGGCGCGAGCTGGTGGGCTCCGGGTTCGCGCGCGACGTCGAGATCGCCGCGGAGAGGGACTCGTGCGAGGAGGTGCCCGAGCTTCGGGACGGGGCGTTCCGGCCCGAGTCCTCCGATGACTTGGTCCGACCATGAGGGTTCGATGAGGAACCGGCCCCCCGCGGAGCCGAGAGGTACGACCACTGTTAGCGTCGTCGCATGCCCGATGTCGTGGATGCCCACCTCCAGGTGTGGAATCCCGACACCGTGCACTACCCGTGGATGACCTCGGCGAACACGCCGCTGCACCGCGCGTTCCGCATCTCGGACATCGAGGACCAGCTGGCCGACGAGGGCGTCGGGTGGGTGGTGCTCGTGCAGGCCGCCGACAACCGCGCGGACTCCGAGCTCATGCTCTTCCAGGCCCTGTCGTCGCCCCGGGTGGCCGGCGTCGTCGCATGGGTGCCGCTCGACGCACCCGACGAGGCGGCGAACCAGCTCGACAAGTGGCGCCGCGAGCCGATCGTCGGCATCGGCCACCGCGTGCACGACGAGCGCGACCCGGACTGGCTGCTGCGGCCCGCCGTGGACGACGGGCTGACCCTGCTCACGGAGCGGCGCCTCACGTTCGACCTCCGGGCCCACACGCCGACCGTCCTGTCGCACGTGGCCACCATGGCCGAGAAGCACCCGAAGCTCACCGTCGTGCTCGACCACATCGGCTGCCCGCCCATCGCGGCGCAGCGTGCGGGCGACCGGGACGCCTGGGCCCGGTGGTCGGCCCTGCTCGGGGTGGTCGCGCAGATGCCGAACGTCGTCGCCAAGCTCTCGGGCCTGGCCACGACGGCGGGACCGGGCTGGCGGACCGAGCACCTGCAGCCGTCCGTCGAGCGCGCGCTCGAGGTGTTCGGACCGGACCGGCTGATGCTCGGCAGCGACTGGCCGTACGCGTTGCTCGAGGGCGACTCGTACGCGCAGGTCTGGCACGGGCTGCGCGGCACGGTCGACGGGCTGTCCGACGCGGACCGTGCGCTGGTCCTCGGCGGGACGGCCACCCGGGTCTACGGGCTGCCGTTCGAGACGTTCTGACCATCTCGACCCGTGGACCGCTAGGTTCGCACCCGTGTCACGTTCCGACGACGTCGTCGACGGGGTCAAGCAGATGATCCTCGACGGACGGCTGCAACCGGGCGAGCGGCTCCCCGCGGAGAAGGAGCTCGCCGCCGCGCTGGGCGTGTCCCGGGGGTCGCTGCGCGAGGGCGTCCGCGCGCTGGGCACGCTCGGCATCCTCGACTCCCGGCACGGCGACGGCACCTACGTCACCACCCTCGACCCGGCGCTGCTGCTCGCGCCGGTGGCTTTCGTCGCCGAGCTGCAGGACGACGCCTCCGCCTTCCACGCGGTCCGTCGCCTCCTCGAGACCGAGGCCGCGGGGCTGGCGGCACTGCACATCGACGACGTCGGGCTCGGCCGCCTGCGTGCGGTGCTCGACGAGACGGCCCGCGCGCTGGTCCAGCACCCTCTCGACCACGACCGGCTCGTCGACGCGGACCTGGCGTTCCACGAGGAGATCGCACGCGCGTCCGGCAACCCGGTCCTCGCCGCGCTGGTCGAGGGGCTCGCCGGCCGCACCTCGCGGACCCGGCTCTGGCGGGGGCTCAGCGACGAGGGGGCCGAGGACCGCGCGTTCGTCGAGCACGAGGCGATCCTCGCCGCCCTGGCCGCGCGCGACCCCGACCGGGCCCGGCTGCGGATGGCCACGCACCTGCTCGGACTCGAGGACTCCGCGACCGGCGCGCGCGCGCCCTGGGAGGACTAGCTCGACAGGTCCACGCGGCGGCCCGTGCCGAGGTCCTGCTGGTCCTCGTCGGTCACCACCGCGAACGTGCCGTCCGGCACGCCGGCCAGGTTCGCCACCTGCGTCGCGACGAGCAGCAGCGCGCGCTCGTCGTCGCCCGTGAGGAAGAAGACGTACTCGTCGCCCAGCTCCTCGGCGTCGTCGTAGATCTCGTACTCGCCGTCCTCCGCGCCCAGCTCGAGCGTCTCCTCGATGTCGTCGATCCACGGGAAGGGGTAGGCGCCCGGGGGCAGGTCCGGATCCGGGACGAGAGGGACGTGGATCTCCACGATCGGCTGCGTCATGTCAGCGCCCCGGCGTCGAGTCGCGGAGGACCACCTCGGTGGGCACGTGCGTGAGACGGGGTTCGTCGGCGGCGTCCGCGAGCGCCAGCTCGGTGGCGGCGATACCCACGTCGACCAGCGGGATGCGCACGGTGGTCAGCGCCGGCACCACGTCGCGGAGCGTCGAGATGTCGTCGAAGCCGGCCAGCGCGACGTCCTGCGGGACCCGGATCCCTGCCTCGCGCGCCGCCGCCAGCGCGCCGAGCGCCATCACGTCGTTGACCGCGAACACCAGCTCCGGCAGGTCGCCACCACGCAGGAGCGCGCGCATCGCGTCCTCGCCACCTTCGTGCGTGAACGCGCTGGTGAGGACGGCGCTGTCGGGGACCGGGTCGCCCAGCTCGGCCAGGGCACCACGAAACGACTCGCTGCGCTCGCGGGCGGTCAGGTGACCCTCCGGGCCGGCCAGCACCGCGAAGCGCCGGTAGCCGCGGGCGTGCAGCGCCTTGGCCAGGTCGCCCGCGCCCTGCGCGTTGTCGATCACCACGGAGTCGACGCCGAGGATCGGCTGGCCGATGAGCGCGACCGCCCCGCCGACGCCGCGGTAGTCCGCGAGCGCGGCCCGGAGCTCGTCGTTGGTGGCGTCGTCGTCCAGGCGGCCGCCGGCGATGACGATCGCGCGAGCGCGCTGGCGCTTGAGCAGGTCGACCAGCCCGCTCTCCCGGCTCGGGTCGTGCTGGGTGCTCGCGAGGGTCACCTGCAGTCCGGCGCGGTCCGCCGCGCGGGCGACGCCGGCGGCGATCGAGGAGAAGTACGGGTCGGCGATGTCGTGCACCACCAGACCGAGCGACGTCGTCCTGCCGCGGGCCATCGCCTGCGCGTTGGCGTCCGGCGTGTAGCGCAACCGGGTCGCCGCGGCGAGGACGCGGTCGCGCAGGTCCGCGCGGACCGTCCGGTTGGCACTGCCGTTGATCGCGCGGGAGGCGGTGGCGAGCGAGACGCCGGCCTCGCGCGCGACGTCGCTGAGGGTCACGGATGCGGCCATGTCTGGAGGGTAGGCGCTTGCCCCGGTCCCGCGGCCCGTTCCGGGCGGGCAACGCCGGTGCGGTCGGCCGGAAAGCGGTATCCTGGGCCGATGACGCTGGCCCTGGCTGACTGCGTGCTCGTGCTGAGACCGGACGACGACGTCGCGGTGGCCACACGGGACCTGCAGTCCGGCACCGTGCTTGACTCGCTCGTGGTCGCGCAGAGCGTGCCCCGGGGGCACAAGCTCGCCGTGCGGGCGGTCGCCGCCGGCTCGCCGGTGCACAAGTACGGGCAGTCCATCGGGCGCGCCACCCGGGACATCGCCGTCGGCGACCACGTGCACTCCCACAACCTGGGCATGGATGACGCCTCGCGCGCCTACGAGTTCGGCACCGCGCGCGTCACCCTGCCCGAACCGGCCGGACCGCCGCGCACGTTCGACGGGTACGCCCGCAGCGACGGGCGGTGGGGCACCCGCAACTACGTCGGCATCCTCACCTCAGTGAACTGCTCGGCGTCCACCGCCCGGCTGATCGCCGACCAGTTCCGCGGCCGCGTACTGGACGCCTACCCGCACGTCGACGGCGTCATCGCCCTGACCCATGACACCGGGTGCGGCCTGGTCCCCACCAGCGAGGGCGCCCAGATCACCCGCCGCACCCTGCGCGGCTACGCCGACCACCCCAACATCGCCGGCCTGCTCGTGCTCGGGCTGGGCTGCGAGATGCTGCCCGCCCAGTCGCTGCTGGACGGGCTCGACCTGCCCGCCGACAAGCCGGTCACCACGCTCGTCATCCAGGAGACCGGCGGCATCCGGGCCACCGTGCGCGCAGGCGTCGAGGCCATCGAGAAGATGCTCCCGGGCATCGACGCCCTGCGCCGCACCCCCGCCCCCGTCTCGTCTCTCGTGCTCGGGCTGAACTGCGGCGGGTCTGACGGTTACTCCGGCATCACCGCCAACCCCGCCCTCGGGCACGCCTCCGACCTGCTGGTCGCCGCCGGCGGAACCTCGATCCTGGCCGAGACGCCCGAGGTGTTCGGCGCCGAGCACCTCCTGCTGCGCCGTGCCGTCTCCCCCTCGGTCGGGCAGAAGCTGCTCGACCGGCTCGACTGGTGGAAGGACTACACCGCGGCCGGCGGCGGGACCATGGACAACAACCCGTCGCCGGGCAACAAGGCCGGCGGGCTGACCACGATCCTGGAGAAGTCGCTCGGCGCCGTGGCCAAGGCCGGCACCGCCGAGCTGGTCGAGGTCTACCAGTACGCCGAACCCGTCACCGCCCGCRGCCTGACCTTCATGGACACCCCCGGCTACGACCCCGTCTCCGTGACCGGCCTGGTCGCCGGCGGCGCCACCGTCGTCGTGTTCACCACCGGCCGCGGGTCCGTCCTCGGCTGCAAACCCACCCCGTCCATCAAGGTCGCGACGAACACCGCCACCTACCTGCGGATGACCGAGGACATGGACCTCAACGCCGGGCGGATCGTCGACGGCACCGCCACCGTGACCTCCGTCGGCGAAGAGCTGTTCGAGATGATCATCGCCGTCGCCTCCGGACGCCAGACCGTCTCCGAAGAGCTCGACCTCGGCGCCGACGAGTTCATCCCCTGGCAGCTCGGCGCCGTCACCTGAGCGACCGGCGCCGCTTGACGGCGGGCGCGCCTGCGTGACCGGCGCGCACCCGCCGACCTGACGGCCGTGCCCCCGCCTGCTTGACGGCCGCGCGGCCGCCCGCTTCACCGCCGCCCCCGCCTGCTTGACGGCCGCGCGGCCGCCGACGCTACGGTCGGTTCGTCGGAAGGAGGCGCGATGAAGTTCACGCTCGAGGTCGACCTGTCCGCCGGCGCCGTGCCCGAGGACGTGCTGGGCGAGTTGGGTCGCATCCTGCGCTACTGGGCGGGCAACGTGAAGCACTACCCGATGGAGCCGGGCGCCGGCGAGACGATCTCCGACTCGACCTACGCGCCCGTCGGGTCGTGGCGGTTCACGGAGTAGCCGGCCGGCGGCCCTGGGTCATCGGTCGACGCGGGCTCCCCCGCCGCCGGCGAGCTTGAGCACCTCGGCCTTGCTGACCATCGTGGTGTCGCCGGGTGTGGTCATGGCGAGAGCGCCGTGCGCGGCCCCGTACTCCACGGCGGTCTGCAGGTCCTCGCCGGCCAGCAGGCCGTAGGCCAAGCCGGAGGCGAACGAGTCGCCCCCGCCCACCCGGTCGAGGATCTCCAGGCGCTCGCGGTGCGTCGCGCTGACCAACCCGGTGCCCTTCGACCAGGCGATCGCGCCCCAGTCGTTCACGGTCGCGGAGTGCACGGTGCGCAGCGTCGTCGCGATCACCTGGAAGTTCGGGTACGCCTGCGCGACCCGGTCGATCATCGCCGCGAACGAGCCGAGCTCGAGGGTACTGAGGTTCTCGTCGACGCCTTCGACCTCGAAGCCGAGCGAGGCGGTGAAGTCCTCCTCATTGCCGATCATCACGTCGATCGACGGGGCGATCGCCCGGTTGACCTCCTGCGCGCGGGCCTGCCCGCCGACCGCTTTCCAGAGGCTGGGCCGGTAGTTGAGGTCGTAGCTGACGATCGTGCCGTGCTTGCGGGCGACCGTCACCGCCTCGATGACGGTCTCGGCCGCGCTGTCCGACAGGGCCGCGAAGATGCCGCCGGTGTGGAACCACCGCACCCCGAGCTCGCCGAACAGGTGCTCCCAGTCCACGTCGCCGGGCGCCAGCTGCGCGGCCGCCGTGTGCCCGCGGTCGCTGACCCCGACCGCCCCGCGCACCCCGAAGCCACGCTCGGTGAAGTTCAGCCCGTTGCGCACCGCACGGCCGACCCCGTCGTAGGGCACCCAGCGCAGGAACGAGGTGTCCACGCCGCCGGTCAGGATGCAGTCCTCGACCAGCCGACCCACCTCGTTGTCCGCGAGCGCGGTCACGATCGAGGTGCGCAGCCCGAACGCCCGGCGCAGGCCGCGAGCGACGTTGTACTCCCCGCCGCCCTCCCACACCCGGAACGAGCGGGCGGTGCGGATGCGCCCCTCACCGGGGTCGAGACGCAGCATGACCTCACCGAGCGAGACGGCGTCGTAGCGCGTCTCGGCCGCGGGGCGGATGACCAGGTCGGACATGAGCGGGCGCTCCTTCGGTGTCGGGTGGCTCAGGGGTGCGCGACGAGGCTGACCGCCTCGGCCGTCAGGTCGCGGACGGCACCGAAGTCGCCCCCGCGCACGAGGTCCCGGGGGACCATCCACGACCCGCCGACGGCACGCACCGAGGGCAGCGCAAGGTACTCGGCCAGGTTCGACGGACCGATGCCGCCGGTCGGCACGAACCCGACGTCGCCGAACGGCGCCGCGAGCGCGGCCACCGCCTTGGCACCGCCGGACGTGCCGGCCGGGAAGAACTTCACCGTGCTCAGGCCGAGCTCGAGCGCGGCCTGCACCTCGGTCGCCGTCACCGCGCCGGGCAGCGCGAGAACGCCGTGCTCCTGACACCGCTCGACCACGGCGCGGCTCGTGCCCGGCGAGACCACGTACGACGCGCCCGCGGCGACCGCGGCGTCGACCTGCTGCGGCGTCAGGACCGTGCCCGCCCCGACGAGCACGTCGCCGCGTGCGGCCATGGTCCGGATCGCGTCCGCCGCGGCCGCCGTGCGGAAGGTCACCTCGGCGACCGGCAGGCCGCCGTCCACGAGCGCCTGCGCGAGCGCGTCGGCGTGGGCGGCGTCGTCGAGGACGACCACGGGGACAAGTCGGTGCGCCGCCAGGCGCTCCAGGATCTCGCTCACTCGTGCTCCTTCGCACTGTGCTCGTCGCCGGGTGCTGCACCCGCACGGGACGTCGGGAAAGCGTTTGCCGCTCTCGGAGGAGCATACGCYCGCAGTGGGATGCGGTACGCCAGATCGACCGCGGTCTCGATCGCCTCGTCGAGCTCGAGCCGGTGCTCGGCCACCAGGCGGCCCAGGAAGCCGGCGTCGATGCGGCGCGCCAGGTCGTGCCGCGCCGGGATGGAGCAGAACGCGCGGGTGTCGTCGACGAACCCGGTGGTGTTGGCGAAGGCGGCCGTGTCCGTGACCGCCTCCCGGAAGCGGCGCATGCCGTCCGGGGTGTCGAGGAACCACCACGGCGCCCCGAGCCGGACCGCCGGGTAGACCCCCGCGAGCGGCGCCAGCTCGCGGCTGAACGTGTCCTCGTCCACGGTGAAGAGCACCAGGCGGAGGTTCGGGTGGTGGCCGAACGCCTCCAGGACAGGTCGCAGCCCGCGCACGTACTCGGTGGCCACCGGGATGTCGTAGCCCACGTCGGGTCCGCGCAGTGCGGCGACCGACCGGTCGTGGTCACGCAGGACGCCCGGGTGCAGCTGCATGACGAGCCCGTCCTGCGACGACATCCGCGCCATCTCGAACAGCATGTGACCGGAGAACGCCTGCGCATCCGCCGCGCTGACCTCTCCCCGCAGCGCGTCCGCGACGATCCGCTCCGCCTCGGCGACGCTCAGCGGGGTGGTGTCGGCCGAGAGGTGGCCGTGGTCGGTCGCGCGCGCCCCCGCCGTCACGAACGCGCTCCGCCGCTGCTCCAGCGCGCGCACGAGATCCCCGTACCCGCCGATCGACACGCCCGACCGCTGCTCCAGCAGAGCGATGTCAGCGCGCCAGCCGGGCCGGTCGACGTGCAGGACCGCGTCCGGCCGGAACGTCGGCACGATGCGTCCGCCCCAACCGCGGGCGGCGAGATCACCATGGTCGGCCAGGGTGGCGGTCGCCGCGTCGGTCGTCGCCAGAATCTCCAGCCCGAACCGCTCGAACAGCGCCAACGGGCGGTACCCGGGCTTCGCCAGCCGCTCGGACAGCAGGTCGTACAGCCGGTCGGCGGAGGCGGCCGACGGTCGCTCGTCGACGCCGAACACCTCGACCAGCTCGTGCTCGAGCCAGTAGCGGGTCGGCGTCCCGCGGAACAGCGGCCAGTGGGTGGCGAACGTGCGCCAGACCTCGCGCGGGTCGGCGACCACGCCGGGCCGGTCTGCACGGGCGACCCCGAGGGCGTCGTGCGGCACACCCTGGGACACCAGCATCCGCACCAGGTAGTGGTCCGGCGTCACCAGCAGCGACGCCGGGTCGGCGAACGGCTCGTCGCGCGCCAGCACACCGGCGTCGACGTGGCCGTGCATGGAGACGATGGGAAGCCCGGCCGTCGTCGCGAGGATCTCCCGCGCGATCGGACGCACCGACGGATCACTCGGCAACGCCCGGTCGGGATGCAGCGACCACCCGGTCTCGCTCGACATCGAACCCTCCTTCAAGCCCCGCAGCACCCGTCGGACGCACCGACGGTGCAAACGCATTCATGGCAGCAAACCAGGTCGTCGATCCGTTAACAAGGGCCGGAGCGGCGGCGTCCCGCATCTCGGGACGATCCTTGCCACGACGAGCGTCAGGTGATGAAATCGCATTCATCGACCGGTTAGTGAACGAGGAAGGAGGCGACGTGGTGGTGACGCTGCGCGACGTCGCGCGGGCCGCGGGCGTGTCTCCCGCCACGGCATCGCGTGCACTGAGCGCGCCCGACCTCGTCGCGCCCGCCCGTCGCGAGCACGTGCAGCAGATCGCGCGCGAGCTCGGCTACCGGCCGAACCGCGCCGCGCGCGAGCTCATCACAGGGCGCACCGGCAACCTCTGCCTCGTCGTGCCCGACCTGGAGAACCCGTTCTTCGCCGCGGTCGCCAAGGGCGTCCAGGCGCGGGCACGCGCGTTGGGCTTCGCGCTCCTCGTCGCCGACGCGGAGGAGGACCCTCGGCTCGAGGCCGAGCTCGTCGGGCATCTCGGCGCACAGGTGGACGGGGTCGTGCTCTGCTCTCCGCGGATGTCGGAGGCCGAGCTCGACCGGCTCAGCCGCGACGTCCTCGACCGGGACGTGCCGCTGCTGCTCGTCAACCGGCTGCACGGGGGTCTGCCGTCCGTCGTGATCGACAACGCCGACGGCGTCCGCCAGGCCGTCACGCACCTGTACGCCCTGGGGCACCGTCGGATCGGCTTCGCCGGCGGGCCCGTCGGCTCCTGGTCGGACGGGCAGCGGCGCCGCGGCCTCGAGCACGCGTCGCACGGGCTACGCAGCGTCGACGTGGTGGACCTCGGCCACTTCCCGCCGGTGTTCGGCGGCGGGGTGGCCGCGGGCGACCTGGTCGCGGCCAGCGAGGTCACCGCCGTGCTCGCCCACAACGACCTGCTCGCGCTCGGCATCCTCAGCCGGCTCCGGGCGCGTGGAGTCCGCGTTCCCGAGGACGTGTCCGTGGTGGGCTACGACGACATCCCGGCCGCGACGCTCGTCTCGCCGGCGCTCACCACCGTGACCGTCCCGCTCGCGCGCCTCGGCCGGGCGGCGGTCGACCTGCTCGTCGAGACCGGGTCCGTGCCGGCCGCCACGGCGACGGAGTCCGCGCTGGCCGCGGCCCTCACCGCCGCGCGTCGCGACCCGGCGGCGCCGGTGCCCAGGGCCGACGCCACGTACGACGCGGCGCCGACGGTGCGCATCGGGGTCGAGCTGGTGGTCCGCGCGTCGACCGGCGTCGCCGCGGCCAGCCCGTCGGCGGCCCTCCGATGACCGTCGCCGGCTCGGCGCGACTGTCCCGCCAGACGTTGGCGGCGCTCGACACCCGCCACCTGGCTCCCGCCGTGCGACGCCCCGCGGTGGACCCGGGCGCCGTGGGCATCGGCATCGTGCACCTCGGCCTCGGCGCGTTCCACCGCGCGCACCAGGCGGTCTTCACGGAGGACGCGGCGGCGGCCACGGGCGAGCTCGGCTGGGGCATCCTCGGCGTGACGCAGCGCAGCGCCCGCGTCGTCGAGCAGCTCGCACCCCAGGACGGCCTCTACGGCGTGCTCACCAAGGGCACCGACGAGACGTCGCTGCGGCTCGTCGGGCCGCTGCGCGGCGTGTCATTCCCCGGCACGGACACGGCGCGCGTCCTGGAGGCGATCGCGGCGCCGACGACCCACGTGGTGACGCTCACCGTGACGGAGAAGGGCTACCGGCGCGCGGCGGACGGCGGCCCCGACCTCGCCGACCCGGACCTCGCCGCCGACCTCGACAGCCTCGCCGCCGAGCTGCGCGGCGGCTCGCCCGAGGTCCCGCCCGCGCGCTCGCCACTCGGCCTGCTGCTGCGCGGACTCGCGACGCGCCGGCAGCGGGACTCCGGACCTCTGACCGTCGTCTGCTGCGACAACCTGGCGGAGAACGGTGCGGTGCTGGCCCGACTGGTCGGGGCGACGCTCGACACGGTGCCGGGCGGGGACGCTCTGCGCGCATGGATCGAGTCGTCGGTGCGGTTCCCGGGGACGATGGTCGACCGGATCGTCCCGGCCACGACGGATGCCCACCGCGACGAGGCGCGGGCGCTCCTCGGACTGTCGGACGCCGGCCTGGTCGTCGGCGAACCGTTCACGCAGTGGGTGATCGAGGACGCGTTCGCCGGGCCGCGGCCCGCCTGGGAGCGCGCCGGGGCGACCCTCACCGGCGACGTCGCGCCGTACGAGCGGGCCAAGCTGCGCGTGCTCAACGCCAGCCACTCGACGCTCGCGTACCTCGGCGTCCTGCGCGGGTACGCGACGATCGCGCAGGCGGTGGCCGACCCTGACCTGTCAGCCGCCGTGCGCGCGTTGGTCGACGACGACGTGCTGCCGACGCTCGTCGCGCCCGACGGGCTCGATCTGCCTGCGTACCGGGACGACGTCCTCGCCCGGTTCGCCAACCCGAACACCGGGCACACCACGGTGCAGGTCGCGATGGACGGCTCGCAGAAGCTGCCCCAGCGCCTGCTGGGCACGGTGCGCGACCGCCTGGCCGCCGGCTCGGTCCCGACGGCCGCCGCGACCACCGTCGCGGCGTGGATCGCCTACGTCCGCGCGACCACGCAGGGCGAGCTCGAGGTCGACGGCCGCCGGATCGCGCTCGACGACCCGCTCGCGCCCGCCCTCGCGGCGGCCGCCGCCGGGCCGCTCGACACCCTCGCCGACCGGATGCTCGACGTGCGGGCGGTGTTCGGCGAGGACCTGCGCGACTCGACGGCGTTCCGGTCGGCCGTGCGGAGCGCCGTCGCCGCGCTCGTGCCCAGCCGCATCTGAGTCGCCGCGAGCCGAGCGAGTCTGCGTCCGACCTCCGGCGTCACCCGGACCGTCGCGTCCGCACGAGCTCCGGCCCGAACGCCGGCCCGGACACCGGCGCTTGCCACGTCCGGGAAGACTTCGTTGCACCCCGCGGAACCACGTCTTCCCGCCAGGTGCTGAGGGCGGCCATGCCGGGGACTTGCTCGCACGGCCGGCCGCGCCAGGGCTTCGAGGCCTTGACGGGACCGGACCGGCATGCGCTACGCTGGAAAGCGCATTCCACTCCGACCGACACCGCGGTCCTCAACACTCGGAGCAGCAACCCATGACGACTCGCACCCTGCGCATCGGGATGAACGGCATCACCGGCCGGATGGGCTACCGCCAGCACCTGGTCCGGTCGATCCTGTCGATCCGCGACCAGGGCGGCGTCACGCTCGAGGACGGCACCCGCGTGCAGGTCGAGCCGATCCTCGTCGGGCGCAACGCGGACAAGGTGCGGGAGCTCGCGGAGCTGCACGGGGTCGAGCACTGGACGACGGACGCGGACGCGGTGATCGCGGACCCGACGGTCGACATCTACTTCGACGCCCAGGTGACCAGCCGCCGGTACGAGGCGCTCGCCGCGGCGATGAAGGCCGGCAAGCACATCTTCACGGAGAAGCCGACGGCCGAGACGCTGGCGGACGCCATCGACCTGGCGCGGCTGCGCGAGAGCACGGGCGTCACGGCGGGTGTGGTGCACGACAAGCTCTACCTGCCCGGCCTGGTCAAGCTGCGCCGCCTGGTGGACGAGGGCTTCTTCGGCCGGATCCTGTCGCTGCGCGGCGAGTTCGGCTACTGGGTGTTCGAGGGCGACGGCCAGGAGGCCCAGCGCCCCAGCTGGAACTACCGCAAGGAGGACGGCGGCGGCATCGTCGTCGACATGTTCTGCCACTGGAACTACGTGCTCGAGGGCATCCTCGGCACGGTGAAGACCGTGAACGCGCAGGCCGTCACGCACATCCCGACGCGCTGGGACGAGCGCGGCAACGCGTACGACGCGACCGCCGACGACGCCGCGTACGGCATCTTCGAGATCGAGACGCCCGGCGGCGACCCGGTGGTCGCGCAGATCAACTCGTCGTGGGCCGTGCGCGTGTACCGCGACGAGCTGGTGGAGTTCCAGGTCGACGGGACGCACGGCTCGGCGGTCGCCGGGCTCAACAAGTGCGTCGCCCAGCAGCGCGCGCACACCCCGAAGCCGGTGTGGAACCCGGACCTGCCCGTCACGGAGTCGTTCCGCGACCAGTGGCTCGAGGTCCCGGCGAACGGCGACCTCGACAACGGGTTCAAGCTGCAGTGGGAGGAGTTCCTGCGCGACGTCGTCGCCGGGCGCACCCACCGGTTCGACCTGCTCTCGKCCGCGCGCGGCGTGCAGCTCGCCGAGCTGGGGCTGCAGTCGTCGGCGGAGGGTCGGCGCCTCGACGTCCCGACGATCACGCTGTGACGACGGAGACCTGGGCGGAGCCGGCGGTGGGCGCGGCAGACACGGCGCTGGCCCGGCTGTCGCTCAACACGGCCACGACCAAGCACTGGACGCTGCGGGAGGCCGTCGACGGCGTCGTACGCGCCGGGCTGCCGGCGATCGCCCCGTGGCGCGACCGGGTGCACGAGATCGGCGTGGCGGAGGCGGCGCGGATCATCGCGGATGCCGGGCTGCGGGTGTCGTCGTTGTGCCGCGGGGGCTTCCTCACGGCGGAGGACGACGCCGACGCGAAGGCGGCGCTCGACGACAACCGCCGCGCGATCGTCGAGGCGGCGGCGCTGGGCACGCGCGAGCTGATCATGGTGGTCGGTGGCCTGCCGGCCGCGACCGCTCCTGGCGGACCGGCGCGCCGGGAGCCGGGCGGGCGCGACCTCGTCGGAGCCCGCCAGCGCGTGGCCGACCGGATCGGCGAGCTCGCACCGTTCGCCGCCGGGCACGGCGTCCGGCTGGTGCTCGAGCCGCTGCACCCGATCTTCGCCGCGGACCGCGCGGTGATCTCGACGCTCGGCCAAGCCCTCGACATCGCGGAGCCGTTCCCGGCCGACGTCGTCGGCGTCGTCGTCGACACGTACCACGTGTGGTGGGACCCGGACCTGCAGCGGCAGATCGCCCGCGCCGGCGCCGCGGGCCGCATCGCCAGCTACCAGGTGTGCGACTGGATCCTGCCCCTGGCCGCCGATGCCCTGCTGTCCCGGGGGCACGTGGGCGACGGGTACGTCGACTTCCCGACGATCACCCGGTGGGTGGCCGAGAGCGGCTACACCGGCGACGTCGAGGTGGAGATCTTCAACGCGTCCGTCTGGGAAGCCCCGGGCGACCAGACGATCGCCACGCTCGCCGAGCGCTACCTGGAGCACGTGCAGCCGTTCCTCTGACGAGCGGTGCCTGCCGCCGCTAGCGTGTGGCGACGACTCGCTCCGAGGTGAGGACTGCCGATGGACCCGCTCGCTCCCACCGGGTTCGACACGATGTTCAGCGCCGCGTTCGTCATCGTCGTGCTGGTCATCGTCGCCGGGATCGTCTTCTCGGTGGTGACCGCCGCGCGGAAGGCGTCCGTCCTCCGGAAGGCCGGCCTCGACCCGTTCACCGCCGAGGCCCAGCTGCTCGCGCAGGCGCGCTCGAGCCGGCTGCTCGCGCCCGAGCGGACGGACGACGTGCCCCGCCCCGCGGAGGCCCGCCTCGCCGACGCCCAGGACCTGCACGACCGCGGCCTGATCACTGGCGACGAGCTCGGCGAGATCCGGCAGCGCATCCTCGACGGGCTGTGACCGACCTCAGCGCGCGAGCAGCCCGGTGAGCACCGCGCCGAACCGCGTGCCGATGAGCCGGTGCGCGGCGGCGTCCGGATGCATGAGGTCCCGCATCGGCAGGTCGTCCCAGTCGGGCCAGCCGTAGAGCGACAGCCCGTCGACGTAGGTGAGGTGCGGGTCGTCCCGCGCCGCCACGACCGCGCTCAGCACGGACCGGATGACCGTGAGCGACAGCTTGCCGTCGGCGACCTCGGACGCGTGGCTCACCGTGCGGAATACGGACGGGTCCGCCGGGTCCAACGAGGTGGGCCCCGGAACGGTCTCGACCAACGGGCACAGCAGCGGCGAGACGAGGACCAGCGGGGTGGTCGGGTGCCCGTCGCGGACGGTGTCGAGGAAGCCGTGGACCGCGGGCGTGAACGCGCGCAGGCGCATCGCGTCGTGATTGACCACGTTGATGCCCAGCTTGAGGGTGATGACGTCGGCCGGCTGGTCGCGGATCGCGCGCGCGACGAACGGGTCGAGCACCGCGTTGCCGGAGAACCCGAGGTTCACCAGGTCGAGCCCTGCGGCGCGGGCGGCCACGACCGGCCACGCACCGAGGGCGGAGGTCGCGCCGGCACCGTGGCTGATCGACGAGCCGTGGTGCACCCAGCGGGGCTCGTGGACGGGCGAGGGCGCGGACACGGGCTGGTCGGCGGTGAGGGCGAGCAGCCGCGTGGTCTCCCCCGGCGGCAGCCAGATCTCGATGTCCCGTTCGATCAACCCGTCGCCGCCCAGGAGGAGCTGCACCACGCCGGGCGGCCCGGGGCGCTCCACGGTCGTCCCGGCGAGCGGCTCGAGCACGACCACGCCGGCGGAGGACGCGACCGCCGACGGCTGCGGCACGACCGCCCCGTCGACCAGCACGTCGTAGGGCTGCGGCGCGCCGGGCGGGGCGGGGTCGACGGCCACCCGCAGCGACTGGACCTGGAGCGACGCCGTGCGCGCGGCGGTCCGGAACCGCAGCCGGACCCCGGACGGCTGCGACTCGACCATCGCCATGAAGTCGTCGGGAAACTGGCACCGCGCCGAGGCAGGGAGCCGGTGCGGCAGGCCGTCCTCCACCCACGCCGCCCCGCGGATCTCGACCCGCGGGTCCGGCAGCGCCAGACGCATCAGTGGACGTTCCCGTGCTCGCGGAACTCCCGCCACACGTTCTCGAAGAAGTCGTCGTCCTCGGGGATCGGCCGGCGCGGACGCCAGCGGAACACCGGCTCGCCGGCGGGGTCGTCGGGAACCCGTGGCACGACGGGCCGCCAACCCGACGCCGGCACCCACGACGTCTCCTGCACCTCGTCGTCGAGAGCGCCGCCGTCGAGCGTGAAGCGGAAGACGTCGGGAAGCTCCGGGAGGCCGTGCGGCAGCTCGCCCGCCGGGTCGGTGTAGAGCACCGAACCCCGGGATCGTCCCCCGTGCGCGACGTAGTCGGCCATCGCCGAGAGGTACACGTACGCGCTCGTGAGGATGTCGCGGACGAGGAACGTCCGGTTGATCGACCGGCGCGAGGAGGTGTCGGCGGACACGGTCGCCTCGTAGGTCGACAGCCACTCGTGGACCTGCGCGAGCGCCTCGTCGATGGACGACGCCGACCGCACCGGGCCGGCCTTGGCACTCATGAGCACCTGGACCTCCCGCAGCAGGTCGCCGGTGTTGTCGGGGATGCCCGAGGCGGCGCGGGCGGAGGCCGCCTCGACGAGCGACAGCGCCGCTTGGAGCACGGGAGCGGCCGCGTCGAACGGCGGCGGCGCGAACGACCRCCGGGCCGCGATGAACTGCGCCGCCCTCGTCGCGCCCACCTGCCCGCTGTTCAGCGCCGCGCCGCCGGGCCGGTGGACGCCGTGCGCGCCGCCGGCCTCACCGACGGGGAAGAAGCCCTCGACGTTCGACTGCCACCAGGCGTCGACGACGAGACCGCCGTTGTTGTGCTGCGCGCAGACGTCGACCTCGAGCATGGTCGTCTCGAGGTCCACGTACGGGTTCTTGCCCAGGTAGAACTGGTACGCGGGCTCGTTCATGCGCCGCAGCCGCTCGATCGGCGTGCCGAACAGGACGCCCGCGCGGTCGAGGTAGTCGTGCGCCTCGGGGCTCAGCGCCGACGGGTCGAGCTCGGGAAGGACCGGGTTCCGACGAAAGTCGAGGAACACCCGCCGGCCGCGCAGGACGGTCTCCCGGTAGACGAGCAGGTCGATGAGCGACGACCCGTCCCGCGCCTTCCGGATGTCGAACGGCCACTGGTACCCCTTGAGGAACACCAGCGACATGAGCTGCCCGTAGTCCGGGATGGCCTCGGTCAGGAACTCGCGCTCGTCGCCACCAGAAGCGTCCGTCGAGACGAACGTGGGGATGACCTGCATGTACGTGCCGGACACGTTCCAGCGCGGGTGCGTCGAGGCCAGCCCGAACTGCCACTCGGTGAGGTTCTTGCCGTGCACGCCCGCGCGGTAGGCGGCCCCAGACGCGCCCCACTGGCCGTTGGGGAAGACGCGCGTCGCGTACATCCCCGCCGGGCCGCCCGTCGCGTAGACGAGGTTGGTGCAGCGGAACAGCAGGAACGGGCTCTCGGCGCCGTCGTGCGGCACGTCGGTCCGGAGCACGAGCAGCCCGGCGACCTTGCCGTCGTCGACGATCACGTCGACCACCCGGCACTCGTCGTAGATGCGGGTGCCGTTGCGGTGAACCTTCTTCTCCAGCTGCTCGACCATCGACCGGCTCGTGTACGGGCCCACGGACGTGGCGCGACGACGCGGGTCGTGGTCGGTCTTGTAGCCGATGAACTCGCCGTACCGGTTCTGCGGGAACGGGACGCCGAGGTCGCACAGGCGCAGGAACCCGCGGGCGGAGAGGGCGGCCTCGGCCAGCGCGTTGTCGCCGTCCATGGCGCCGCCGGAGTACAGCGTCTCGGCCATCTCGCGCACGGAGTCGCCGTCGCCGCCCGACAGCGTGAGCTTGTAGTACGTCTGCTTGTCGGAGCCGGCGTTCCGCGACGAGCCGGCGTTGACCTTGTCGGCGACCATGACGACGTCCGTCTGGCCGAGCTCCCAGAGCCGGTCGGCGGCGCAGAAGCCGGCCGAGCCGGTGCCGACGACCACGGTGTTGACGGTGACGACGGGGACGCCGTGCAGAGACTCCATCACAGCACCGGGATGTGCATGCCGCCGTCGACGTGGAACACCTCGCCGGTCGAGTACGGGGTCTGCCCCGAGGCCAGGATCGACACGGCGCCGGCGACGTCGGACGGGCGGCCCCACCGGTTGATCGGCGCCAGCCCGTTCTCGATCATCGCGTCGTACTTCTCGGTGACGCCCGCGGTCATGTCGGTGGCGATGACGCCGGGCCGCACCTCGTAGACGACGATCCCCTCGGGGGCCAGGCGCACGGCGAACAGCTGGGTGGCCATCGCGACACCCGCCTTGGAGACGCAGTAGTCGCCGCGGTTGGTGGAGACGGCGGTCGCGGAGATGCTCGACACGTTGATGACGGTGGCGCGCGGAAGGGCGTCGGACCCGAGCGCGATGACCCGGTTGGCGAACGTCTGGGTGAGGAAGTACGGCCCGCGCAGGTTGATGCCGAGCACGCGGTCGAAGCTCTCGGGGCCGGCCTCGAGGAGGTCCGCCCGCACGGCGGGAGCGACCCCGGCGTTGTTCACCAGCAGGTCGAGGCGACCCCAGGCCTCGACCGCGTCGTCGACGAACCGGGCGTGGTCCTCGAGGTCGGCCACCGACCCGCGCACGTAACGCACCCGGCCGGGCGCGTCCAACGACTCCAGCAGCTCGGTCGGCTCCTCGCGCGTGGCCAGGATCGAGACCGCGAAGCCGTCGGCGAGCAGCCGCTGCGTGATCCCGAGGCCGATCCCCCGATTGCCCCCGGTGACCAGTGCGACTGCCGGCATCGTTACCTTCTCTCGTGTGCGGGACGCGCGCGTGACCTGCGCGTCGGTACCGATCGTGCCACGGCGCACGGTCCAAGGCAAGCGCTTTCCCACCACACGATCGCGTGCGAGGATCGGCCCGTGAGCCCCCGGCGACCTGCGACTACCTGATGGGAGCCGTCGTCACCGCGTTCGGCACCATGGGCGCCGTCGTCGCGCTCGGCTGGCTGCTCGCACGGCGCGGGGTCCTGGGCGACCGGGCGGCGCCCGTGCTGGCGCGGGTGGTGTTCACCGTCGCGACGCCGGCGCTCCTGCTCAGCACCGTCGCGCACGCCGACCTGCACCTGCTGCTGTCCCGCACCGCGGTGGTCACGTGGACGTCGACGGCCACGGTCGCGCTCCTCGCCGTCGTCACCCTGCGGTTCGCCTGGCGACGAACCCCCGCCGACGTGACGATCGGGACGCTCGCGTCGTCGTACGTCAACGCGGGCAACCTCGGGCTCCCGCTCGCCGTCTACCTCCTCGACGACGCCGTCGCGGTGGTGCCGACCCTGCTCTTCCAGCTGCTCGTGCTCGCCCCCGTGGCGTTCGCGGTCCTCGACGCGCGCAGCGGGCCCATGCGCATCCGCACCGTCGCCCGACGCACGCTGAGCAACCCGATCATCGTCGCGACCCTGGCCGGGCTGATCCTCGCCGCCCTGCCGTGGCACCTGCCCGACGGGGTGTTCGAGCCGTTCCGGCTGGTCGGCGCCGCGGCCGCACCGCTCGCGCTGCTGACGTTCGGCATGTCGCTCGCAGTCGCCCGCACCGTCGAGTCGGCCGCGCCGCGACCCGACCTCGCCCTCGCGGTCGGCCTGCGCACGGTCCTGCACCCCGTCCTCGCGTGGGCGCTGGGCACCGCGCTGCACCTGCCCCCGCACGCGCTGCTCGCGGTGGTCGCGATGGCCGCGCTGCCGACCGCGCAGAACGTCCTCGTCTACGCGATGCAGTACCGGCACGGCGAGGCGCTCGCCCGCGACGCCGGCCTCGTGACGACCGTGCTGTGCGTGCCGGTCCTGCTGGTGGTCGCCGCGACCCTGGGCTGACTCAGGGCAGCCGGGCGCCGTCGGGAACGACGATGTCGTCGTAGACGAGGACGTTCGGCACGCCGGCCAGGCTCGCGTGGTGCAGCACCTCGGCGTTCTCCTCGACCGCGACGGCCACCTTGAACGCCCGCTCCAGCGTCGTGCCGACGGCCAGCAGCCCGTGGTTCGCCCACACGACCGCGTCGACGTCGTCGCCCATGACCTCGGCGCTGCGACGGCCGAACTCCGCGTGCGTCGAGAACTCGAACGGCATGACCGGGACCGGCCCCTTGGCGTAGAGCACCATGTTGAGCAGGACGGGATCGACGGTCCGGCCGAGGACGCCGAGCACGTTCACGAAGGTCGACTCGGTGTGCACGATCGCCCGGACCTCGGGGCGGCGGCGGTAGTGCGCGAGGTGCACGGGCAGCTCGGTCGACGGCGGCAGGCTGCCCGACAGGACGTTGCCGTCGAGGTCCACCACCAGCAGGTCGTCCGGGGTCATGACGTCGTACCGGACACCGGACGGTGTGATCACGACGGCGTCGTCGCCCAGGCGGACGCTGATGTTGCCTTGGGTGTTGAAGTTCAGGCCGGCCCGGACGGACTCGCGGCAGTAGTAGAGGATCTCGTCGCGCACCTGCGGCGTCGCGCGCGCGGTGCGGTGGGACTGCAGCATGGCCTGCACCTCTCGGTGGGATGAATCGTTTCACCCCATCGTGCCGCCACTGACGCCCCGGGACGCGGGACCTTGGTCCCCGCCCGGCGGGACCGCCGGCTGGACGATGACACCACCGGCGCGCGGACCCGTCCGCAGCGGCCCGCGCGCCGGTCTCCCGCCTGCACGACGGTGCTGTCGCCGAGGACGACCGCGTCGGACCGGAGGTCGCACGGGCGGCTCCTACGGAGCGTCGATCCACCCGGCCCTGGCCGCCGCCGCGTCCCACTGCCGGTCCGACGGGCCACCGGTGGCGCCGGGCTCGTAGCGCCGCAGCTCCAGACCGCGCGCGCCGACCGCCCGCAGGTCCGCCAAGCCACCGGAGAGCACCCCGGCTGCCCGCGCCTGGACCAGCACGTTGCCCAGCGCCGCGCCCTCCACCGGGCCGGCGACGACCGGGAGCCCCGTCGCGTCGGCGGTGAGCTGGCAGAGCAGCTCGTTGCGCACGCCGCCACCGACGACATGCACGACCGACACCGACCGGTCCGCGAGCGCCGACGCCTGCCGCACGGCCCGCCGGTACGCGAGCGCGAGCGAGTCGAGGATGCAGCGCACGGTCTCGGCCTGCGACTGCGGCGGCGTCTGCCCGGTCCGTGCGGCCTCCGCGGCGATGCGCGCGGGCATGTCGCCGGGCGGCAGGAACACCGGTCCGTCGATGTCGACCACGGTGGTGAGCGCCGGGACCCGGGCCGCAGCGGCGAGCAGGTCGGGCAGGTCGGCGGGCAGGCCGGCCTCGTTCCACGTCCGGATCGACTCCTGCAGCACCCAGAGGCCCATGACGTTGCGCAGGTAGCGGACCGTCCCGTCGACGCCGGCCTCGTTGGTGAAGTTCGCGGCGCGGCTCTCCTCGGTCAGCACCGGGCGGTCGAGCTCGAGGCCGACCAGCGACCACGTGCCGCAGGAGATGTAGGCGAAGTCGTCGGCGGTGGCCGGGACCGCGACGACCGCCGACGCCGTGTCGTGCGACCCCACGGTCCACACCGGCACCGACCCGAGCAGCCCGACGTCCTCGCGCACGTGCCCGAGCAGCACGCCCGCGTCACGCAGCGGCGGCAGCAGCCCTGGGTCGATGCCGAGCCGGTCCGCGACGTCCGTCGCCCACGTGCGCGTGGTCGCGTCGAGCAGGCCGGTGGTCGACGCGTTGGTGACCTCCGCGACCCGGACGCCCGTGAGCCAGTACCCGAGCAGGTCCGGGACGAGCAGCAGCCCCCGGGCGTTCGCGAGTGCAGCCGTGCCCTGCGCCGCGACCAGCTGGAACACCGTGTTGAACGGCTGCACCTGCAGGCCCGAGCGCGCGTACAGCTCGGCGGCGGGGATCGTCGCGAAGACCTTCTCCGGGATGCCGTCCGTCCGCCCGTCGCGGTAGTGGAACGGGGTGCCGACGAGCGCGCCGTCGGCGTCGAGCAGCCCGTAGTCGACGGCCCACGAGTCGATGCCGACGCCGTCCAGCGCGCCGGCCTCGCGCGTCGCCGCCCGCAGCCCGTCGAGGATTCCGCGGTACAGCCCGAGCACGTCCCAGTGCAGCGACCCGCCCACGCGCACGGGCCCGTTGGGGAACCGGTTGACCTCGTGGAGGTGGACGCGTCCGTCGGCGACGGTCCCGACGATCACCCGGCCGGACGACGCCCCGAGGTCGACGGCGGCGAACGCGCTCATCGGCTCGCCGACCCGAGAACGGCAGATCGCCGCGAGAACGGCACCTCGCAGTGCCGTTCTCGCGGGGAAGTGCCGTTCTCGAGGCTCATCGCAGGAAGGCCGCCGCCACGCCGGAGTCGACCGGGACGTGCAGACCCGTGGTCTGCACCAGGTCCGGGCCGGTCAGCGCGAACACCGCCGCGGCGACGTGCTCCGGCAGCACCTCGCGCTTGAGCAGCGTGCGCTGGGCGTAGTACGCGCCCAGCTCGGACTCGGGCACGCCGTAGGTGGCCGCGCGCTGAGCGCCCCAGCCACCGGCGAAGATGCCCGAGCCGCGCACCACACCGTCGGGGTTGACCCCGTTCACGCGGATGCCGAAAGCGCCCAGCTCGGCGGCGAGGAGCCGGACCTGGTGGGCCTGGTCCGCCTTGGTCGCCGAGTAGGCGATGTTGTTCGGGCCGGCGAACAGCGAGTTCTTCGACGCGATGTAGACGATGTCGCCGCCCATGTCCTGCGCGATCATCGCCCGCGCGGCCTCGCGCGCCACCAGGAACGAGCCGCGCGCCATGACGTCGTGCTGCAGGTCCCAGTCCTTCGCCGTGGTCTCGAGCAGCGGCTTGGAGATGGACAGGCCCGCGTTGTTGACGACGAGGTCGATGCCGCCGAACGCGAGCGACGTGGCCGCGATCAGGTCGGCCACCTCGGCCTCCGACGTCACGTCGGCGCGCACCGCGACGGCCACGTCGGGGCCGCCGAGCGACGCGGCGACCTCCTGGGCGCCCTCCAGGTTGAGGTCCGCGATCACGACGCAGGCACCCTCGGCGGCGAGCCGCTCGGCGATCGCCCGCCCGATGCCCGACCCCGCGCCCGTCACCAGTGCGACGCGTGTGGCCAGCGGCTTCGGCTTCGGCATCCGCGCCAGCTTGGCCTCCTCCAGCGCCCAGTACTCGATGCGGAACTTCTCGGCCTCGTCGATGGGCACGTACGTGCTGATCGCCTCGGCGCCGCGCATCACGTTGATCGCGTTGACGTAGAACTCGCCGGCCACGCGCGCGGTCTGCTTGTCCTTGCCGAACGAGAACATCCCGACGCCCGGGACCAGCACGATCGCCGGGTCGGCGCCGCGGATCGCCGGGCTGTCCGGGGTCGCGTTGCGGTCGTAGTACGCCTGGTAGTCGGCGCGGTACAGCGCGTGCAGCTCCTTGAGCCGGCCGACGACGTCCTCGAGCGGTGCGTCCGGCGGCAGGTCCACGACGAGCGGCTTGACCTTGGTGCGCAGGAAGTGGTCGGGGCAGCTGGTGCCGAGCTCGGCCAGCCGCGACAGCTCCGAGCGGGACACGAAGTCCAGCACGACCTCGGAGTCGGTGTAGTGCCCGACCTGCGGCCGGTCCGTCGACGCGAGGCCGCGGATCACCGGCGCGAGAGCGGCGGCACGGGCGCGGCGCTCGTCGTCGGGAAGGGCCTCGGCGACGACGTCGCCGAACGGGTGCGGGCCTGCGGCGAGCTTCTCGGCGATGAACGCCTCCGCGGTCCGGATGATCTCGAGCGAGCGCTCCTCGGCCCCGTCGGAGGTGTCGCCCCACGCGGTGATGCCGTGGCCGCCCAGGATGCAGCCGATCGCCTGGGGGTTCTTCTCCTTGATCTCCGCGATGTCGAGCCCCAGCTGGAAGCCCGGCCGACGCCAGGGCACCCAGACGACCGAGTCGCCGAAGACCTCCTGCGTGAGCGCCTCGCCGTCCGCGGCGGTCGCGAACGCGATGCCCGAGTCGGGGTGCAGGTGGTCGACGTGCACCGCGTCGACCAGGGCGTGCATCGCCGTGTCGATCGACGGCGCCGCGCCGCCCTTGCCGTGCAGGCAGTAGTCGAACGCGGCGACCATCTCGTCCTCGCGCTCGACGCCGGGGTAGACGTCGACCAGCGCGCGGAGCCGGTCCAGGCGCAGCACCGCGAGGTTCTTCTCCGTCAGCGTGCCCAGGTCACCGCCCGAGCCCTTGACCCAGAGCAGCTCCACGTCCGTCCCCGTGACCGGGTCGGTCGCCGTGCCCTTGGCGGAGGTGTTCCCGCCGGCGTAGTTCGTCGTGCGCGGGTCCGCGCCCAGGCGGTTCGACCGTGCGACCAGCTCGTCTGCCGTGCTCATGCTCCCCATCCCGCCTGTGTGCCGCCGACCCGCTCGGCGACGATCTTCTCCGCGTAACCCGACGCCTTGTACGCCCCGATCGGGTCGGGGTCGAGGCCCTGCGACTCCCGCAGCTGCGCGAGCAGCGGCCGGACGTCCGTGTTGTAGGCATCCATCAACAGGCCGTTGGCACCGAGCACGTCACCGGCGGTCTGCGCCGCGAGGAGCGCGTCGGCGTCGACCAGCAGCGCCTTCGCCGTGGCCTCCTGGATGTTCATGACCGAGCGGATCTGCCCGGGGATCTTCGGCTCGATGTTGTGGCACTGGTCGAGCATGAAGTTCACGCCGCTGGTCGGAGCCAGGGCGCCTGACTGCACGATCTCGTGCATGATCCGGAACAGCTGGAACGGGTCCGCGGAGCCGACCATGAGGTCGTCGTCCGCGTAGAACCGCGAGTTGAAGTCGAACGCCCCGAGCCGGCCGGCGCGCAGCAGCTGGGCGACGATGAACTCGATGTTGGTGCCCGGCGCGTGGTGCCCGGTGTCCAGCACGACGAAGGCCCGGTCGCCGAGCGCGAGGCAGTGCAGCAGCGACGTGCCCCAGTCAGGGATGTCCATCGAGTAGAACGCTGGCTCGAAGAACTTGTACTCGAGGATCAGCCGGTGGTTCGGGTCGAGGGCCGCGTAGATCTCCGCCAGCGAGTCCGCGAGCCGGTCCTGCCGGGCCCGCAGCGAGTCCTGGCCGGGGTAGTTCAGGCCGTCCGGCAGCCACAGCTTGAGGTCCGTCGATCCCGTCGCGCGCATGACGTCGATGCACTGGAGGTGGTGCGCGACGGCCTTCTTGCGCACCGCCGCCGACGGGTGCGTCAACGAGCCCAGCATGTAGTCGTCGTCCTGGAACAGGTTCGAGTTGATCGCCCCGATGCTCACGCCGTGCTCCTTGGCGTGGCGCGCCAGGTCGTCGTAGTCGTCGACCAGGTCCCACGGGATGTGCAGGCTGACGCGCGGGGCGACCCCGGTGTAGCGGTGCACCTGCGCGGCGTCGGCGATCTTCTCGTACGGGTCGCGCGGCACCCCCTGCTGGGCGAACACCTTGAACCGGGTGCCCGAGTTGCCGAACGCCCACGAGGGGAGCTCGATCGTCTGCTGGGCGAGGACGTCTGTGAAGGTCATGCGCGGAGCTCCTGTGCATGGGTCGGGAGGCCGGCCGCGAGCAGCTGGTCCTCCAGGTGGAACACCTCGTCGAGGACGCGGAAGCCCTCGTCGGGATTGCCGTCGTCGACGAAGAAGTCGCTCATCTCGGCCTGCCAGCGCGGGTTCACCGCGGTGCGGGTCATCGCCTCCTGCGCGGCGGCGTAGTCGTCGGTCTCGAGGTAGCCGACGAGCAGGCCGTCGTCGGCCAGGAACAGCGAGTAGTCGCGCCAGCCGGTGTCGCGCAGGGCCTCGAGCATCTCGGGCCACACGGCGGCGTGCCGGGACCGGTACTCGTCCAGCCGGTCGGGCCGGACGCGGGAGATGAAGCACACGCGGGTCATCAGCCCGTCCTCCTGGTCATCTCGTCGTTGAAACGATTCACGCACTCTAGGGACGCGGTCGCCCGGCTGTCAAGCAATGAGCTTCCGGTGCCTTGAAACTGCATGAATCGATTCACTACGCTACGGGGTGGAACCGGATGGGATGCCGCAGCGGGGCGGCGACGACGGTCCGCGAGCGGGAACTAGCATCAGCCCTGCGCCGGGCACAGTCGGCGCACAGCCCCGGCGCCCGCGCGACGCACGTTTTGCACAGCCCGAGCGCCCTGCGCGACGAAGAGAGGTTCGATGTCGACGACGACTCGAGGACGCGCGGACCGCCGCCCGTCCATCACCGACGTCGCCAAGCGGGCCGGCGTGTCCGTCGGCACCGTCTCCAACGTGCTCAACCGCCCCGACCAGGTCAGTGACACCACGCGCGACCGTGTCCTCGTGGCGATCGAGGAGCTGCAGTTCGTCCGCAACGCCTCGGCGCGCCAGCTGCGCGCGGGGACCATCCAGACGGTCGGCGCGATCGTGCTCGACATCGCCAACCCGTTCTTCACCGAGGTCGCCCGCGGCGTCGAGGACCGGCTGGCCGCCGACGAGTACACGCTGATGCTGTCGTCCTCCGACGAGGACCCCGAGCGCGAGGCCCGGTACCTGCGGCTGTTCGAGGAGCACGGCGTGCAGGGCGTCATGGTCACGCCGTCCGCCGGGTCGCTGGACAACGTGCTCGCCCTGCGCGACCGCGGCATCGACGTCGTGCTGCTCGACACCACGTCGCCGCTCGACGACGTCTCCTCGGTCGCGGTCGACGACGTGCGCGGCGGCGCCCTCGCGATCGAGCACCTCATCGGTCTCGGGCACACCCGTATCGCGTTCATCAACGGCCCGCTCACCATCAAGCAGTGCGTCGACCGCCGGGCCGGCGTGCTGGAGGCCCTGGCCAGCGCGGGCCTCGACCCGGAGACGGCGCTGGTCGAGATCACGATCGGCTCGCTGAACGCCGAGGGCGGCGAGGCGGGGATCAACCAGCTGCTCGATGCGCCCGACGACCGCCCGACCGCCGTCTTCTGCGTCAACGACCTCACGGCCCTCGGTGCCCTGCGCGCGCTGCGGGCCCACGGCGTCGCCATCCCCGCGGAGATGGCGGTGGTCGGCTACGACGACGTCGTCTTCGCGTCGATGCTGACCGTGCCGCTGACGTCCGTGCGCCAGCCGACCCACCAGCTGGGCTGGACCGCCGCCGACCTGCTGCTGCGCCAGCGGTCGGAGGGCGCGAGCTTCCAGCACCAGCGCGTCCAGTTCCAGCCGGAGCTGGTGGTCCGGGGCTCGTCGGACCCGTCGGCCTGACGCCGGCGTCCGCGGGGTCGGTCGCCGCGCAGGGACAGCCGCCGTCCAACTCGTGACCGCTGGTCGAGCTCGCCGGTCAGGACCGGCGAGGTCGACCTGGAGTCACGAGTTCGACGCGCGCGGCGGTGAGACGAGCCCGGACGCGAGCGGTCGGGTCGGCGTCGACGGCGAGACCGTGACTGTGCGACGAAGTCGCGCGTTGCCGCCCGCGACTTCGTCGCAAGCTCACGAACCGGGGGCCACGCTCGGGGGGCCGCGTCGACGCCGGGGTGCCATCGCATGGACGGATGGACAGGCAAGCGCTTACCGTTGCAGGGCACGGTCAGGGACGACGCAAGGGAGCGGACGTGACGGAGTTGTCGGAGGGCCGGCTGAAGGTCGCCCTCGTCGGGACCGGGGCGATCGCCCACGCCCACGTGAAGGTGCTCGCTGCCGACCCGTCGGCGGAGATCGTCGCGGTCGCGGACCCGAACCCGGCGGTGCGGGACGCGTTCGCCGACGAGTACGGCGTGCCGGGCCGGTACGACAGCCTCGACCTGCTGCTGGAGACTGAGGCCGTCGACGTCGTCCACCTCTGCACACCCCCGGGCCTGCACAAGGACCAGGCGATCACCGCGTTGCGAGCGCACGCGCACGTGGTCTGCGAGAAGCCGCCGGTGCTCTCGCTCAAAGACCTGGACGAGGTGCTCGAGGTCGCCCGCGAGGTCGGCCGGGAGTACGCCGTCGTGTTCCAGCAGCGCACCGGAACGGCCGTCGGCCACGTGCAGAAGCTGCTGGCGGACGGCACGCTCGGCCGCCCGCTCGTCGGCGTCTGCCACACGCTCTGGTACCGCAAGCAGGAGGACTACTACGCGGTCCCGTGGCGCGGGAAGTGGGCCACCGAGGGCGGCGGGCCGCTGCTCGGGCTCGGCATCCACCAGCTCGACCTGCTCGGGTTCCTCCTGGGCGAGTGGGCCGAGGTCGACGCGCGCGCGTTCCGCCTGGACCGCGACCTGGAGACCGAGGACACGTCGACCGCCGTGGTGCGGTTCGCCAACGGCGCGATCGTCTCGGTGCTGACCACGGCGCTCGCGCCGCGGCAGACCAGCTACGTGCGGGTGGACACGACGCTCGGCACGGTCGAGGTCGAGCACCTGTACGGGCACGACGCGCGCTCGTGGCGCCTGACGGCCGCCCCCTCGGTCACGGGCGGCGAGGCTCCAGAGAACCCGTCGTCGTGGACCCTCCCGGCCGGCGACGAGCCCTCCGGCCACACCCCGCTGCTCCGCGCGGTCTACAAGGCCCTGCGCGCGGGGGAGCCCCTGCCGCCCGTAGCGTCGGACCCGCACCGGTCGCTGGAGCTGGTCACCGCGATCTACGCGTCGGCCACGCTGGGCCGCCCGGTCACCAAGGCGGACCTGGCGCCCGGCAGCACGCTGCGCGACGGTTTCCTGCACGGCATCGAAGACCTACGACAGGCGAGGACGGCATGATCCAGTACGGCGGCGACTACAACCCCGAGCAGTGGCCCCTGGCCACCCGCGTCGAGGACGTGGAGCTCATGCAGCAGGCGGGCGTCACGCTGGTCAGCCTCGGGATCTTCAGCTGGGCGCAGCTGGAGCCGCGCGAGGGCGAGTACGACTTCGGCTGGCTGGACGACGTCCTCGACCGGCTGGGCGATGCCGGCATCAAGGTCGCGCTGGCCACGGCGACGGCGAGCCCGCCACCCTGGCTCACCCGCAAGCACCCCGAGCTGCTGCCCGTCCTGGCCGACGGGACCGTGCTGCACCCGGGCGGCCGGCAGGCGTACCGGGTCTCCGCGCCGCTGTTCCGCGAGTACGCGCTCCGCATGACGCGGACCATGGCCGAGCGCTACAAGAACCACCCCGCGCTGGCGATCTGGCACGTCGACAACGAGCTCGGCTGCCACGTGCCGCACGACTTCTCCGACGACGCCGCGGTCGCCTTCCGGCGGTGGCTCGCGGACCGGTACGGCACGGTCGAGGCGCTCAACGCCGCCTGGGGCACGGCGTTCTGGTCGCAGCGGTACGACGACTTCGACGAGGTGCTGCCGCCGCGCAGCGCTCCGACGTACCCGAACCCGACGCAGCAGCTGGACTTCGCCCGGTTCTCGTCGGACGAGCTGCTGGTCCACTACCGGGCGCTGCGCGACGTGCTGCGCGAGATCACGCCCGACATCCCGATCACCACCAACCTCATGCTCAGCACCGGCACGAAGTGGATGGACTACTTCTCCTGGGCCGACGACCTCGACGTCATCGCCAACGACCACTACACGCGCGCCCACGACCCCGAGGCGCACATCGAGCTGGCGTTCAGCGCGGACCTGAGCCGCGGCGTGGCCGGCGGCGAGCCGTGGATGCTCATGGAGCACTCGACCAGCGCCGTGAACTGGCAGCCGCGCAACCGCACGAAGCGCCCGGGCGAGATGCTCCGGCACTCGCTGGCGCACGTGGCCCACGGCGCCGACGCCGTCATGTTCTTCCAGTGGCGGCAGTCCGCCGCGGGCGCGGAGAAGTTCCACTCGGCGATGCTGCCGCACGCCGGCACGGACACCGAGGTGTGGCGGAACACCGTCGCGCTCGGGTCCGCGCTGCAGGCGCTCAGCGAGGTCGAGGGCAGCCGCGTGCGCGCACAGGCCGCGATCGTCTTCGACTACCCGGCCTGGTGGGGCACCGAGCTGGACAGCCACCCGTCCGCCGCCGTCACGTACCCCGACCGCGTGCTCGCGCACTACCGGGCGCTGTGGCGGCGGAACATCACGGTCGACATCGTGCGCCCGTCGGCGGACCTGTCGCGCTACGAGCTGGTCGTCGTGCCGGCGCTCTACCTGGTCACCGACGACGACGCGGCGAACATCGCCCAGGCCGCCGCCGACGGCGCGTCGGTGCTGGTCACGTACTTCTCGGGCATCGCCGACGAGCACGACCACATCCGCCTGGGCGGCTACCCGGGCGCGTTCCGGGACCTGCTGGGCGTCCGCACGGAGGAGCTCTGGGCGCTCCAGGACGGCGAGGTGCTGACGCTCGACGACGGGTCGGCGGCGGACCTCTGGTCGGAGCAGGTCCACGTCGGCCCGGACACCGAGGTGATCCGCACGTTCGCCGACGGAGACCTCGCGGGCTGGCCGGCGCTCACGCGCCGACCGGTCGGCGCGGGTGCGGCGTGGTACCTGGCCACGCGGCTGGACTCCGACGGCCTGCAGGGCGTGACGGACGCGCTCATCGCCGAGGCGGGGCTGACCCCGGTCCTCGAGAGCGGGGACGTCGAGGCCGTGCGCCGCGTCGCCGACGACGGCCGCTCGTGGCTGTTCGTCCTCAACCACAGCGCCGACGAGATCAAGGTGCCCGCCGCCGGCCACGAGCTGCTGCGCGGCGAGCCGGTCGACGGCGGGACCCTGGTGGTCGCGCCCGGCGCGGTCGCCGTGGTGCGCGAGGGCTGACCGCCGCCGACGACGCCCGCCGGGTCCACGACCTGGCGGGCGTCGTCGCGAGAACGGCACTTCTCCGCGAGAACGGCACCGTGAAGTGCCGTTCTCGCGGGGAGCTGCCGTTCTCAGCGCGCGTGCTTCGCGGCCAGGACGCGGAGGACCGCGGCGTCGACCTTCGCGGCGAAGGCATCGTCCGTCTGGGCCTTCTGCGTCAGCCGAACTCGCGCTGGTAGTGGCCGATCGGCGCGTTGGAGGCGGCGCCCTCCTCGGTCGGGATGTCGGCGACCGGCGCGAGGTTGAGGGTGACGCCCGCGGCGGCCAGCTCCTGGCCCCAGGTCGTCGCGGCGGCCTGCAGGTCGGCGGCGGACATCGACCCCTGGGTCAACGCCGCGGGAATCGTGCTGAACCCGGGGCCGCCGAGGGTCTGCACCTGCCCGCCCTCCTGGTCGACCGCGACGAACAGCGGGACACCGTGCGTCGACTCGTCGGAGACCTGGTCGGTGAACTGGTGGACCAGGTCGAGCACCGGCTGGGTGCCCGCCGACGAGCGGTTCTGCAGGAAGACGTTGCCGACGTGCGCGTCGGTCACGGCGTCGATGCTCGCCTGCTGCGGCGCCGCGAGGTTGACGCCCACCATGACGATCTGGCCGATCTTCTGCTCGACGGTCCAACCGGCCAGCGGACCGGGCGATGCGGTGGGTGTGGGGGTCGCGGTCGGCGCCTCCGCTGCACCGCCCGAGCAGGCCGCCAGGACCAGGACCAACCCGACACCCCAGACCGCCCGCGATCGCATGCCTGCATCTTGCTATGGGGTCGATCCGGGTGGGTGCCGCATGTTTGGATCGACCGCATGGGCGCACTGACGATGGAGTCCCTCAACAAGACCTACGGCGACATCCGCGCGCTGCGGGACCTCTCGATGGAGGTCCGCGCGGGCGAGATCGTCGGCTTCGTCGGCTCCAACGGGGCGGGCAAGTCGACGACCATGCGGATCGTGCTCGGCGTGCTGGAGGCCGACTCGGGCGAGGTGCGCTGGGACGGACGTCCGGTGGACCTCGCCGTGCGGCGGCGCATCGGGTACATGCCCGAGGAGCGCGGCCTGTACCCGCGGATGAAAGTGGGCGACCAGCTGGTCTACCTCGCGCGGCTGCACGGGCTGTCGGCCTCCTCGGCCCGGGACGCGATGGAGCACTGGACCGAGGTGCTGGGCATCGCGGACCGTCGGGGCGACGAGATCCTCAAGCTGTCGCTGGGCAACCAGCAGCGCGTGCAGCTGGCGGCGGCGCTCGTCCACTCCCCCGAGATCCTGGTGCTGGACGAGCCGTTCTCCGGCCTCGACCCCGTCGCGGTCGACGTGATGAGCGGGGTGCTGCGCGACCAGGCGGCGGCGGGCGTGCCGGTGCTGTTCTCGTCGCACCAGCTCGAGCTGGTCGAGGCGCTGTGCGACCGGGTCGGCATCATCAAGAGCGGGTCGATGGTGGCGTTCGGCGGCATCGAGGAGCTGCGGCGCACCGACCACCGGCGCTGGGTGGTGGACGGGCCACCCGCCGCGTCGTGGGCGTCGACCGTCCCCGCGGCCCGCGTGGTCTCGACGGACGGCGCGCGGTCGGTGGTCGAGGTGCAGGGACAGGGTGCCGACGACGCCGACCAGCAGATCCTGCGGGCCGCGCTCGCGGCCGGCGCGGTGCACGAGTTCAGCCTGCAGCGTCCGTCGCTCACCGAGCTCTACCGGCACGTGGTGAGCGCCGACGCCGACGCCCCCGAGCTCACCGAGACCGCGGAGGTGTCCGCATGAACCCCCGCCCGACGCTCGTCGAGCTGTCCTCCGGCGCGGCCGTCCGCCTGATCGCCGGCCGGGAGATCAGCAGCCGCATCCGGTCCAAGGCCTTCATCTGGACGACCATCGCGCTCGTCGCCGCGGTGGTGCTGGGCGGCGTGCTGATCAACCTCGTCGGCTCGAAGTCCGACACCACGCAGCACGTCGGCGTCACGCCCGACGCGGCGGACGTGTCCGAGCAGATCGTCGCCACGGGCGCGGTGACCGGCGCGACCGTCAAGACGCAGGAGGTCGCCGACCAGGCCGCCGGCGAGGCGCTGCTGACCGACGGCACCATCGACGCCCTGGTGACGTCGACGGACCCGTTGACCGTGGTGGTCCACACCACGCTCTCCGACTCGCTGGCGCCGGTGTTCGCGTCACTGGCGCAGCAGGAGGCGCTGGCCTCGGCGGTCACCTCGCTGGGCGGCGACCCCGGGGAGGTCGGGCGCGAGATCGCGCAGGCGTCGCCCGACGTCACCGCCCTGGAGCCCGGGCCGGAGCGCGACAGCGGGCAGATCGTCGCCGGGTTCGTCGCCGGGATCCTGCTGTTCATCTCGCTCATGACCACCGGCCAGCTGGTGGCGCAGGGCGTGGTCGAGGAGAAGTCGAGCCGCGTGGTCGAGCTGCTGCTGGCCACCGTCCGGCCCTGGCAGCTCATGGCCGGCAAGGTGCTGGGCATCGGCCTGATCGGGCTGACGCAGGTGGTGCTCGTCGTGGGTGCGGGCGCCGGGACGGCGGTCGCGCTGGGGCTCGTCGACACTAGCTCGATCAACCTCGGCACGACCGCACTGTGGGTGGTCATCTGGTTCGTCATCGGCTTCACGATGTACGCGCTGGCGCTGGGGGCGCTGGCGGCCCTGGTGTCGCGGCAGGAGGACGTCGGATCCGTGACCGCGCCGGTCATGACGCTGATGATGGTGCCGTACATCATCGGCGTGAGCATCGCGCCCTGGGATCCGACGAACCCGCTGGTGGTGTGGCTGTCGTACATCCCGTTCTGCGCGCCGCTGCTGATGCCCATGCGCATCGCCCTCGGCGAGGTCGAGCCGTGGGAGGTCGCGCTCGCGCTCGGGCTGTCGCTCGCGCTCATCCCCGTGCTCGTGTGGCTGGCGGGCCGGATCTACTCCAACGCGGTGCTGCGCAGCGGCGGGCGGATCAAGCTGAAGGACGCACTGACCACGTCGTAAGCGTTTGCGCAGGTCACCGGCGTTTGCCCAGCACACGTCGGGGTTGCATCTGGACGCACGTCCCGTAGAGGATGCCCGACATGTCCGCACCGCCGCCGCCCGATGTCGTCGAGCCCCTGGGCGCCGCCGGGATCGCCGAGGCCGCCACGGTGCTGGCGGCGGCGCTGGCCGACGACCCCGGCTTCGTCCACCTGTTCCCCGTCCGCGCGCGTCGCGAGCGCGAGCTGCGGGCGCTGTACCGGATGACCCTGTCGGACGCCGTGCGACACGGGCACGCGTTCGTGACCCGGCTCGACGGTGCCGTCACCGGGGCGATCGCGCTCTACCCGCCGGGCACCTATCCCATGACGCCGGCGCGCTGGTGGCGGCAGGCGTTCCGGATCGTGCGGATCGCCGCGCACACCCGCGAGCACAGCCTCGGCATCATCCGCTTCGGCGACGTGACCTCCGCCGGGGTGCCGTCCGACTCCTGGTACGTGGAGGCGCTCGGCGTGCGGCCCGACCTGCAGCGGGCCGGCCGCGGCAAGCGGCTCATGGCCACCGCGTTCGGCCTGATCGACGACGCCGCCGGCCGCTCCTACCTGGAGACCACGAAGCCCGACAACGTCGCCTACTACGCGGCGCTGGGCTACGAACCTGTCCGCTCGCGCGTGGCGCTCGCGACCGACGAGGGGCCGTGGATCTTCCCCATGAGCAGGCCGGCTGTCGGTGCTCGGGTCTAGCGTCGGGCGTCATGGAGAACGTCGACTACACCTCCACGTTCATCGCGGTCGCGCCCGACAGTGACCGGCCGACCGCCGTCGAACCGCTGCCTCGCGGCGACGCGCCGACCATCGCGTCGGCCACCTTCTCGCTGATCGCCTCCGCGCCGTACACGCTGCGCTCGTCGGACGTGATCTTCCGGGTGTGGGCGTCCCGCCACGACGTCGACCCGGCGTCCGCCGACGAGTGGGCCGCGTTCTACTCCCAGTCGCACGCCTGCCTGCGCTCCAGCGACCTGGGCAAGCGGTACGGGTGGGGCATCCACGCCGACGCCGACGGACGGCTCGCGGTGTACCCGGTGGGGTCGCCCGACTACGACGCCTTGGCGGCCGGCACCGCCCCCGACGGGTCGCCCGTCACCGTGACGGCGGCGATGAGGAGCGCGCGGCGATGACCTACTCGTACGTCGGGACCATGCGGACGATGCCCGGGCAGCGCGCGGCCGTCGTCGAGATCCTCCTGCGCTCCACCGATTCGCTGGCCGACGTCGGGTGCCGGTCGTACGTCGTCTCCCTCGTGGACGACGACGAGGATTTGATCGCCGTGTCCGAGGTCTGGGAGTCGGCCGCCCACCACGCCGCCTCGCTCCAGCTCCCGGCCACCCGCGCCGCGATCACGGAGGCGATGCCCATGCTCGCCGGCGAGTTCACCAGCGTCGAGGGCGAGGTCGTGGGCGGCCTGGGGGTGTGAGGGTCAGTCCCGCGCCAGCGCGCCGGTCGCGGCAGCGCCGGCGTCGCGGGCCCGGGTCAGGAAGTCGGCGATGACCGTCAGCTCCTGCGGCGAGTAGTCGTCGAGCAGCTGTTCCATCGACGCATTCATGCCTGAGTACAACGCGTAGATCTCCGCGCCGCGGTCCTTCGCGGCGCGGACGACGATCGCACGGCGGTCCTCGGCGGAGCGCTCGCGCACGATCCAGCCGCCCTTCTCCAGCCGGTCGAGCACGCCGGTCATGGTCGCGGGGTGCAGGCCGGCGAGGCGGGCCAGCGCGGAGGCGCCGAGGGGGCCGTGCCGCCCGATGAGGTCGAGGCAGTCGAGGTCGACGTCCCGCATGTCGAGGCGCTGGCTCACCTGGTGGTTGAGCAGGTCGAGCTGGATGCTCAGCTCGCGCATGGAGTCGCGCACGTCGAGCGTGAGCCGGCGCTTGCGGCGGCGCTCGTCGGCAGACACTTCGGAAGTCATATGTTACGGTCCTCATATCTTCTCGAACAGCAATCAGCACCGTACACCGAGCCCGGAGCACACCCCATGAAGATCACCATCGTCGCCGCGACCGGCGGCATCGGACGCCAGATCCTCGAGCAGGTGACCGCCGCCGGGCACGACGTCACGGCGGTCGTCCGCGACCCGTCCCGGCTGCCCGGCACCACGGCGCGGGTCGTCACCGTGGACCTCGACAAGGACACAGCCGCGCTGGCCAACGCCGTCGCCGGCGCGGACGCCGTGCTGTCCGGCCTGGGCGCGCGCACCAAGGCCGACGAGGGCATCGCGACGCGCGGGACCCGCGCGATCGTCGACGCGATGCGGGCGACGGGCACCAGCCGGCTCGTCGTCGTCAGCGCCGCGCCCATCGGGACCGTCCCCTCCCCCGCGATCCCGCACCCGCCGAAGCACGACGCCGGCGACGGGTTCTTCATGCGCCACGTGTTCGGCCGGATCCCCAAGGTGCTGTTCAAGGCCCACTACGCGGACCTCGCTGCCATGGAGGACGTCGTGCGCGGCAGCGGGCTCGACTGGACCATCGCGCGCCCGCCCAAGCTGACGGACAAGCCGTTGACCGGCGACTACCGCACCGCGATCGACCAGAACGTCCGCGGCGGCTGGTCGATCTCGCGTGCGGACGTCGCCGACCTCATGCTCCGCGTGCTCGACCGGCCCGAGACCGTCGGGCACGTGGTCGGCGCCGCGTCCTGACGGATCCTGTCGGACGCGGCTGCGACCATGAGCCGTGCCCTTGCAGCTCCTCGTCGACGACCCGTCGCGCCCCGACGTCGTCACGCTGCAGTCGCTGACCGACGAGGGTGCGCTGGTGTCGTCGACCGACGTCCCGGCCGACCGGTTGGCCGACGCCGTGCGGGAGCGCGAGGCGGAGCGGCCGCGGTGGGTCTGGGACGACACGTCTCGCCGGTACCCGCCGCTGCTGGCCGCCGGCGTGCGGGTCGAGCGGTGCCACGACCTGCGGCTCTGCCACGCGATCCTGCGGCGGAGCGTGTACTCGCGGGCCTCCGCGCTGGCCACGGCCGAGCCGGGCCCCTGGGACGGCCCGCGCATCCCCGCGCCGGTCGAGGTCAGTCTCTTCGACGAGCCCCGCGCGGAGGAGCCTGAGGACCCGCTCGACGAGCTGCAGCGCCAGCTCGCGGCCGTCGCCGGCGCCGAGGAGCCCGGCCGGCTGCGCCTGCTCCTCGCCGCGGAGTCGACGGGTGCGCTGATCGCGGCCGAGATGCAGCACGACGGCATGCCGTGGAGCGTCGAGGCGCACGACGCGCTGCTCACCGACCTGCTCGGTCCGCGCCCGACGAGCGGTCGACCGGCCAAGCTCGAAGCGCTCGCCGACGAGGTGCGCGCGGCGCTCGGGCAGCCGTCGCTCAACCTCGACTCGCAGCCCGACCTGCTGCGTGGGCTGCGGTCGGCCGGCTGCGACGTCGAGTCGACGCGCACCTGGGAGATCAAGGAGCTCGACCACCCGGTGCGGGAGCCGCTGCTCGCGTACAAGAAGCTGTCCCGGCTGCTCAGCGCCAACGGCTGGGCGTGGATGGACGCGTGGGTGCACGATGGACGGTTCCGGCCGGACTACGTGCCCGGCGGCGTGGTCACGGGCCGCTGGGCCACCAGCGGCGGCGGCGCGCTGCAGCTGCCCGCGAGCGTGCGCGCCGCGGTCCGGGCCGATCCCGGCTGGGCGCTCGTGGTCGCCGACGCCGCCCAGCTGGAGCCGCGGGTGCTCGCCGCCATGTCAGGCGACGGCGCGATGGCCGCGGCCGGCCGCCACGCGGACCTCTACCAGGGCGTGGTCGACGCGGGCATCGTCGAGACCCGCTCCGAGGCCAAGTACGCGATGCTCGGCGCCATCTACGGCGCGACCACCGGGCCGTCCGCCGTCCTCATGCCCCGGCTGACCAAGGCGTATCCCCGCGCGGTCGCCCTCGTGGAGGCCGGTGCGCGCGCCGGGGAGCGTGGCGACGTCGTGTCCACCTGGCTCGGCCGGACGTCCCCGCGGCCGGACGCCGCGTGGCAGGCCGAGCTCGCGGCCGCCTCGGCCGAGGGGGCGGGTGCTGACGACGTGCGCGAGGCCCGTCGCCGCGGCCGGGACTGGGGGCGGTTCACGCGCAACTTCATCGTGCAGGGCACCGCCGCCGAGTGGGCACTGTGCTGGATGGCGTCGCTGCGGCGCCGGCTGCTGGCGATCGAGAGCCGGCCGCACCTGGTGTTCTTCCTGCACGACGAGGTCATGGTGCACGCCCCTGCGGCCGTCGCGGCCGAGGTCGCCGACGCCGTTCGGGAGTCCGCAATCGAGGCCGGCCGGCTGCTGTTCGGCGACACGCCCGTCGACTTCACGCTGAACGTGGCCGTCGTCGACTCCTACGACCAGGCGAAGTAGGTCAGTGGCTGAGGATCAGCTTGAGGGCRATGACGAGCAGCCCGAACGCGCCGGCCATCAGTGTCTCCGCGATGAGCTCGCCGCCGCGGACGCCGGCCCGGTGGGCCGCGAGGGCTGCGACGGCCGCGAGCATGGCGACCGTGAACCACAGGGCGAGGAAGGCGGCGTTCGCGATGGTCATGCCGAGCAGCCGCCCGAGGAAGAAGACCGCCAGCACGGGGATGCTGCCCAGCAGGACGCCGGTGTTGTTCTTCAAGGCGTGCCGGAGGCGATGGTGGGACGAGTGGTCGACGTCGTCGAACCGCCCGCCGACCGCGTCCGCGTAGACGTGCGCCAGCCAGTACGTGACGGACACCAGGGCCGTCGCGATCAGCACGGTCTCGCCGCTCTCGACGGTGGCGCTCGTCGTCGCGAGCACGACGGCCGAGACGAGAGCCCCGTACAGCAGCTCGGCCGGGCCCTTGCTGCGCAGGAATCGGCCGACGAAGGTGAGCGAGCTGTCGGAAACCATCGAACCTCCGTCGTCGACCGGCTGTGCACCCATGGTGTCCTACGCAGCGTAGAGCCGCGTCACGGGCCGATCGGCCAGGTCTGCAGACGGCCGCACATGCCGTAGCGGCGGGGTGCGGGATCGGCATCGATGTTCGTCGCGACACCGCGCCCGAGGTGGGGAGCGACGCCGCGGACGAGCCCCTCGAGCGCGCGGGCCGTGGCCTCGGTCTCCCGGTAGACCGTGCGCGTCCACACGTCCTGCCAGTGCGGCACCAGCGTCCGCACGATGCGCGCGGCCGCCTCGTGCAGCGGTTCGAGCGCGGCGGCCGGGCCGAGGCGGTCGACGGCCTCGCCCAGCTCCGCGTACCCCTCGAGCGCGAGGTCGCGGCGCCGCCGGGCGGCCGCGGCGATCTCGTCGTCGGACGCACCCTCACCGGTGAGCGTCGCGGCGGCGCGGTACGCGGCCGGGTCGGCGAGCACGGCGGCGGGGAAGGTCAGGACCGCGTCGCCTGCCTCGGGCAGGCCGGCGTTCGACATCAGGACGAGCACCTCGAGGTCCCCGTCGTTGACGGCGCGGTGCACCACGCCGGGCCCGAACGACACGATCGACCCGGGGCGCAGCGGGTGGGCGGCGAACCCGGTGGGCCCGAGCGTGTGGACCGAGCCGGTGCCGCCCAGCACGACGTACGCCTCCGACGAGACGACGTGCAGGTGCGGCGACCCGCTGCCGGCCAGCCCGACCCCGTCCGGCGCCGGCCAGTCGTAGACGCGCAGGTGGCTGACCGAGACGCCGCCGGGAAGTCCGCTCATGCGGACAGTGTCTCGCCACCGAGGGTCGCCAGCGCCGCGGCGATCGCGGGATCGCCGGCGCCGTCGGCGACGACGACCGCGTACCGGAAGGTGAGCGAGTCGCCCGGCGCGAAGGGCACCTCGGTGGAGAAGAACGGCGCCGGGTTGAGGCAGCCGAACAGCTCGTTGCGGGCGAACCACTGGGGGGTGTCCGTGCCGTCGACGATCACGACCGTCGACGCCCCGCCGGTCTCGTCGTGCCGACCGACGAACCCCATCCACGGCCCCCGGGTCCCGCGGATCTCCTCGCCGCCCGCGAAGTCGGGGGCGAGCAGGGTGCCGCCGGTGAACGACCGCGGCCCGCGCCAGAACAGCCCGCCGTAGCCGGCGTTCTCGCGCCCGCGGGTGGTCGGCGAGCCGATCGTGAGGTCGGCGGTCGACACGTTGGTCATCGTCGTCGCGAAGGTCAGCACCCAGGCGTCGTCGCGCGACGGGGGCACGACGAAGGCGAGTGACCGCTGCTCGTCGATGACGTGCTCGCGCGCCTGGGTGTGCCAGGCGAGGGTGTGCGCCACGTCGACCCGCTCGGGCGTCACCGCCAGCGACGTGAGCGCGGCGTGGTCCATCGACCCGTCGTTCTCCAGCTGCACGTACCCCTCGCCGTGCACGTACGTGGGGCCGCCCCAGAAGTTGTGCTCACCCACCACCGGCAGCGACCAGGCGATGCCCTTGTGCCACACGTGGTCGTGCGGGCGGAAGGCGGTGACCAGGTCGCCGCCGCGGGTGCGCACCGGGTGCAGGTACGGGCGCGGGCTCTCGAGCTGCACGTCCTTGGGGACGTAGACGTAGCGCGCGAGCGTGGTGCCGCCGAGCGTGACGTCGATCGCGCGGCCGACGTCGTGGAGCGCGGAGAGGCTGGTCATCGGGTCAGGTCCGCGCCGAGGTCCAGGTCCGCGATCGTCACCGGCAGGCCGGTGACCAGCGACTGGTTGGCGGCGATGCCGACGGACACCGCCCGCAGCCCGTCGAGGTACCCGGCGGGCCGACCGAGGGCGTCGTCGGAGACCCGCAGGTGCCGGCGGAACACGTCCTTGAGCAGGATCGCGTCGCCGCCGCCGTGGCCGCCGATGCCGTCCGGGATCGGGAACTCGGTCGCCCGCTCCCAGTGCTTCTGCACCAGCAGACGCTCGCCCTCGGGCCGCAGCGAGCCCGACGACTCCGTGGGCGTCGCCGACGGGTCGAGGATCGCGTTGCCGTCCTCGTCCAGCTCGACCGCCCCCCGCTCGACCACCTCGAGCTCGGCCCGACCGGCGGTGCCGTTGACCGTGACGCGGTACCCCTCCCAGGGGCTGTGCGCGTTGAGCGAGTAGGTCAGGGTGGCGCCGCCCCGGTAGTCGACGAGCAGGGCCATGTTGTCCTCGATCGTGATGCCGGGGCCGAAGACGTCCTGGTCGCGCAGGTAGCCGTCGTGCCCCTCGGCGTCGAGGTAGAGCGCCTTGAGACGGGGGTCGTCGTTGAGGTCGAGCGCGAAGGGGTCGCCCACCACGCCGGTCCCGCGCGACGGGCGCGCGCCGAGGCCGCGGTCGGCGGCGTTCCGGTCGCCGTAGAACTTGAGCCCGCCGCGGGCATAGACGCGGGCCGGCACGTCGCCGATCCACCAGTTGACCAGGTCGAAGTGGTGGCTCGACTTGTGCACCAGAAGGCCGCCGGAGCTCTTCTTGTCGCGGTGCCAGCGCCGGAAGTAGTCGGCGCCGTGCACGGTGTCGAGCGCCCACTCGAAGTGCACGCTCGTCACCTCGCCGATCTCGCCCGAGGCGATGACCTGGCGCAGCGAGGAGTTCCGCGGCGCGTAGCGGTAGTTGAAGGTCATGACGACGTCCCGGCCCGTCTCCGCGACGGCACCGGTGATCCGGCGGCAGCCCGGCCGGTCGATGGTGAGCGGCTTCTCGACGACCACGTGGGCGCCCGCGGCGAGCGCGCGCGCGACCAGCTCCGCGTGGGCGTGGTCGGGCGCGGTGACCACGACGACGTCGACGGACTGCTCCGCGATCATCTTCTCGAGCCCGTCGGGCGCGTACTGCGGCAGCTCTGCGGGGTGCCCGAGCGCCTCCGAGACGACGGACTCGTAGTACGCCATGCGGCCGGGGTTGGTGTCGAGCAGCGCGACCAGCGTCGCCACGTCGGCGTGCTCGCCGACGATCGCGCCGATGTACATGCCGGCGCGGTGGCCGGTGCCGGCGACGGCGTAGCGCAGCTGCTCGCCGGCGGGCGCGGGGGCGAACTCCGGGATGACGCCGGCGCTCGCGGCCGTGCTGGAGCTGGACGCGGGACGCGGTGCGGTGGGGTTCTGGTCGCTCACGGGTGTCCTCGGTGTGTGTCGTCGCCTCGTTGCGGCGGACAACGGAAAGCGTTGTCCGGTCGATAGGTAGCCTAGGTGGTGTTCCCGCTCTCGCACAGACCCCCAGGGATACCGATGACCCAGCGCGCCACCGTCCTGCTCCACCCCGACTTCCGCGTCGGCGAGATCGACCGCCGCGTCTTCGGCTCGTTCGTCGAGCACCTGGGGCGGGCCGTGTACACGGGCATCTACGAGCCGGAGCACGAGTCCGCCGACGAGCACGGCTTCCGGCGCGACGTCGCCGACCTGACCCGCGAGCTCGGCGTCAGCATGGTCCGGTACCCGGGCGGCAACTTCGTCTCCAACTACGTGTGGGAGGACGGCGTCGGGCCCGACCGCCTGCCGTTCATCGACCTCGCGTGGCGCACGATCGAGCCGAACACCGTCGGCACCGACGAGTTCCTGCAGTGGGCCGAGCGCGAGGGCATCGAGCCGATGATGGCCGTGAACCTGGGCACGCGCGGGGTCGCCGCGGCGGCGGCGCTGGTGGAGTACTGCAACGGCGAGGCCGGGTCCCGCTGGGCCGACCTACGGATCGCCAACGGTCGCGAGCAGCCGTACGGCGTGAAGCTCTGGTGCCTGGGCAACGAGATGGACGGCCCGTGGCAGATCGGGCACAAGGACGCCGACGAGTACGGCAAGCTCGCGGCCGAGGCCGGCAAGGCCATGCGGCTGGTCGACCCGTCGATCGAGCTGGTGGTCTGCGGCTCGTCGTCGATGATGATGGACACCTTCGGCTCGTGGGAGCAGACGGTCCTCGAGCACACCTGGGACGTGGTCGACCACGTCTCGATGCACGCCTACTACGAGGAGCTCGACGGCGACCGCGCCTCGTTCCTCGGGTCGGGCACCTCGATGGACCGCTTCATCCGCCGGGTCGTCGCCTCGGCCGACGCCGTGGCCGCTCGGCGCCGCTCCGACAAGCAGATCACCATCTCGTTCGACGAGTGGAACGTCTGGTACCTGCAGTCGCGCTTCGTCGGCGAGAAGAACCTCCCGCTGCAGCGCGACGCCCCGCGGATCATCGAGGACGTCTACTCCGCGCTCGACGCGGTGGTCGTCGGCGACCTGCTGGTCACGCTGCTCAACCACGCCGACCGCGTGCCCGTCGCGTGCCTCGCGCAGCTGGTCAACGTCATCGCGCCGATCATGACCGAGCCCGGCGGCCCCGCCTGGCGCCAGCCCACGTTCCACCCCTTCGCGACGACGGCGCGCCTGGCCACGGGCACGGCGCTGGACCTCCGGGTGTCGGGCCCGTCCCTGCCGACGAAGGCCCACGGCGACGTGCCGGTGGTCACCGCCGCCGCCACGCTCGACGGCTCGGACCTCGCCGTCTTCCTGGTCAACCGCTCCGCCTCGCCCGTGGACGTCGAGCTCTCGCACCCGGGCGTGACACTCACGCTGGGCCGCGGCGTGCGGGTCACGGCCGACCACGAGCCCGCGGTCGAGGGCCCGGCGCACGCCGCCGCGGTGGCCGACGCGCACGTGTCGGAGGTCGACGGCCCGGCCGGCGGCGTCGGCAGCACCGTCGTCACGCTGCCGCCCGAGTCCTGGACCGCCCTGCCGGGCACGCTCGAACGCGTCTGACTTGTGGTGGCCAGTGGCACGATCGACAGATGAGGCGCCTGACGCTCGGGTTCGGTTGGCTGATCGGCCTGCTCGTCGCGGGCCTCGTCGGTTTCGGGATCGCCGCGCGCCTCAGTCCCAAGCCCGCGTCCGCGCTGCTGCGCCGCAACTTCGACCGGAACGGCTCTGCGCGGTTCACCGCGACGGCACCCTTCGTCCCCGCGGACGTCGTCTCTCGGCTGGACATCCCGTACCGCGCCGGTGACCGGGACGCGCGCCTGGACGTGCACCGGTCGACGGCCTCGGACGGGACGCTGCCGACGATCGTCTGGGTGCACGGCGGCGCGTGGCTGTCGGGCAGCAAGGACCTCATCGCCAACTACCTGCGAGTGGTGGCTGGCGGCGGCTGCACGGTGGTCGGCATCGGCTACTCGATCGCCCCGCGCGCCACCTACCCGACCCCCGCGCGGCAGGTGCTCGACGCCCTGGCGTACCTCACCGAGCACGCCGAGGAGCTCGGCGTCGACGCGCGGCGGCTCGTGCTCGCGGGCGACTCCGCCGGCGCGCAGATCGCGTCGCAGGTCACGGGCATGGTGGTGAGCCCCGCGTACGCCGCCTCGATCGACGCCCACCCGCGGATCAGCCCCGACCAGATCGTCGGCACGGTCCTGTTCTGCGGCGTCTTCGACATGTCGTTGGCCCGAGGGCTCCGGGGGCGGGACCGGTGGTTCGTCGAGTCGGTGATGCGGTCGTTCACCGGCAGCACCGACTACCTGGACAACCCCCGCTTCGCCGGGATCTCCGTGGTCGAGCACCTCACCGCCGACTTCCCGCCCACCCTGGTCTCCTGCGGCAGCGCGGACCCGGCGCTGGGGCACTCGCTGTCGCTCGTCGCCAAGCTCGAGGCACTGGGTGTGCCGTTCGAGACCCTGTTCTTCGAGCCCGACCACGTGCCGCCCGTCGGGCACGAGTTCCAGTTCCACGTGACGACGGACGCCGGCCAGGAGGCGCTGGCGGCGATCCAGAAGTTCGTCGGGGCGCTGCCCTGACCGATCAGTCGACTGTCGCCGCCGGCTCCGGCTCGCTGGCCTCCACGGCGCCGTCCTGGGACGAGAGTGCCGTGGAGACGAGGGCAGGAGGGACCTCCTGCTCCGCGACTTCCTGCGTCGGCTCGGGGCGCAGGCGCGGCGGTGTCGCCGACCATGCCTTCAGCTGTTGGACCACCTCGAGGTAGAACACGTCGACGGCCGCGAGCACCGAGTCGATGAACGCCCCGCGACCGCGACCGCGCTTCGCGCCCATCGCTATGGACATCGCGACGCGGAATGACCTGATGTCCCGGGTCGGATCGACGATCAGGCTGGCTGGGTTCTCGCGGACGACGCGCAGCAGCTCAGCCGCCCCGGGCCCACGGGCGTGCATGGCGAATGCCTCGACCCGGACCGTGTCGGGAGCCGCCTTCAACTGACGTGTGAGCCAGTTGACGCGCGTCGTCGGCCGCCCTTCCCGAGGCGAGTCGATGTCGATGTGGCACGTCACGGTGCTCGCGCGGAGATCGGCGGTGATGACGAGGTCGCCCGCCGTCCCGGGGATCCGTACAGCCCCAGCCAGCTGCCCCGTCGCGACGAGTCCGGCCACCAGCGACTGAGTCCGCAACAACGGCTCGGCTAGCTCCTTACGCGACAGGACGGGCACAACTTCCGCCCCGAGCTGTCGCCCGAGGCTCAAGCACGCGAATCGCAACAGGGCGTCGAATCGGGCCGCCACCTCGCCGACGCCCTTGTCGGTGGCTCTGAGCGTCCCGGCCTTCACAGCCTCTCGGACCGAAACCCAGCTCTCGCCCATGTCGTCGAACTCGAGCGCACCCGATCGCGGGTGCTCCAGGTAGCGGATCAGCTCACCGAGGATCCACGCCTGATCAGGATCCGCAACGCCGCGGAACTCCTTCTGCATGACCGCCTCGGCGAGAACTTGCGTCCAGGAGAGGTGGTGGAGCGCGACCTTCTTCAGCTTGCGCTTGTCGACCTTGGTGGGGTGCTGCCCAGCAACTGCCGGAATCTGGTTGGAAATAGTGATGACGGCATCAAAGCCTTGCTCGCGGGCGATATCCAGGTACGACTCGATCTGCGGCACGGCGAGCTCATTGCCACCGGTCTTCACCTCGACGAGGGCGGTCCACGTTCTCTGGCCGCGACGCACCCGGATCAGTCCGTCGGGATAGAGGCGCGACTCGCCGAGGATAAAGGGCACTTCGATATACGTCTCCACCGTGCCCGCGGGCGCCCCGAACGGCTTGGTCAGGGCCCGTCCAAACTCCCTGACCGCGCACATCACGGCCAGCAGCGCGGACGTCGCGCGGCGCTCCTGCTCGTCCGCACCATTGATCCCAGACGTCGGAATCAATCGCGCTTCGTGCCAATTGTCCTCGACCACGACGGCTCCTTTGCTCGCGCTCACCTAGAGGTTAGCCACGAGCAGGGAATCGTGAGGCCGATCCACGCCGAGTTCCGCGACCGGTCCGCCACCGAACAAGATGATTCGCCGATTCCTGCCCACAGATCCGCAGGACGAAAGCAACCGTCGACAGCAGCCGCGACGACCACGGGACCGATCTGGGATCTGCGCGGGCACCTCGGCAGCCCTCTGGAGCGTCAGCCCTTGACGGCTCGGCGGTGCTCCACCGCGACGACCGCCAGCGACAGCAGGCCGGGGACGATGACCGCCAGCGGCGTGAGCATCCAGACCATCACGGCGCAGAGCCCGAGCGCCACGACCAGCAGGAAGGTGCCGACGAGGTCGTCGCCGGCGCGCTTGGCCGCCGCCTGCACGACGGTCCCCCAGCGTGCCCCCGGCGACCAGCCGGCGGCCGCGCGCAGGACCACGACCAGCAGGATCGCGACGAGGAACAGGGTCGCGACGCGCACGCCGGTCCCCCCGGGCAGGTCGCCCGAGCCCGCGAGCTGCAGGTTGAACAGGAACACGAGGAGCAGGACCGGCGCGCCGATCGCGACCAGCCACACGCCCCGGCAGGCCGCGCGGAAGTCCTCCCACAGGGCCGCCAGGGTGTCGGGTCGGCCGTCGAGGTGCCGCCGGACGTGGGACACACCCGCGGCGAGCGCGGGCACCGCCGTGATGATCGGCAGGCTCAGCACCGAGACCCCGAGACCCACCAGCAGCGCCTCGCTGAAGAGGCCGAACCGTCCGCCGCCGAGCAGCCGCTTCTCGTCGGGTGCCGGCTCGAGCGCGGGCGCCGCGTCCGGGGGCGTGGCGTCGTCGTCGGGACCCGGGGTGCTCATGGGATCCAGCCTCACACGCTCACGCCCCGCGGCGGAAACGGCCATCAGCCCTTGAGCCCCTGCGTGGCGACGCCCTCGACGAGGTAGCGCTGGAAGACGAGGAAGAAGAGCATCACGGGGACGAGGGCGAGGACGGCCATGGCCATCTGGGCGCCGTAGTCGGACGTGGTGGTCTGGTCGACGAACAGGCGCAGGGCGATCGGGAGCGAGTACAGGTCGGGCCGCTTGAGGTAGAGCAGCGGGCCGAAGAAGTCGTTCCAGGACCAGATGAACGCGAAGATCGAGCTGGTCACCAGGGCCGGCTTCATCAGCGGGAGCATGATCGAGCGGAAGATCCGCACGTGCCCGGCGCCGTCGATGCGGGCCGCCTCGTCGAGCTCACGGGGCAGGTTGCGCATGAACTGGACCATGAGGAAGACGAAGAACGCCTCCGCGGCCAGGAACTTGCCGATGAGCAGCGGCACGAAGGTGTCCACCAGGCCGAGCCGGTTGAACACGATGTACTGCGGGATGATCACGACGTGGAACGGCAGCAGCAGCGTGCCGATCATGAGCGCGAAGAACACGTTGCGGCCGGGGAACTCGATCCGGGCGAAGGCGTAGGCGCTGATGGAGCACGAGATCGTGATGCCGACCACGGAGCCCACGGCGAGGATCACCGAGTTGGTGAAGAACCTCCAGAACGAGACGCCGCCGATGCCCTCGATGGCCTTCTGGAAGTTGGCCAGCGTGGCGTCGGTCGGGATGAGGCTCACGTTGCCGACGATCTGGCTGCTCGGCTTGAACGACGACATGAGCATCCAGATGGCCGGGTAGAGCACGATCGCGACGAGCACGAGCGACGACACGTGGAAGAGGACGGCCCGGCCGCGCTTGCGGTTCTTGCTCGACTTGCGCAGCCGCGCGCTGTCCTGCGAGCTGACGAGGCGGTCGGCAGTGGCGGTGACGGTGCTCATCACTTGCCCTCCCCGGAGTAGTGGACCCAGGACTTCGAGGTCTTGAAGAAGACGGCGGCGAGGGCACCGACGACGATCACGAGGATCCATGCCATGGCGGACGCGTAGCCCATCTGGAAGTCCTGGAAGCCGCGGAAGTAGAGGTAGAGCGTGTAGAAGAGCGTCGAGCGCGCGGGGCCGCCGGTGCCGTTGGAGATGATGAAGGCCGATGCGAAGATCTGGAACGCGTGGATCATCTCGAGCAGCAGGTTGAAGAAGATCACCGGCGAGAGCATCGGGAGCGTGATCTGTCGGAACTTCCGGCTGGGGCCGGCGCCGTCGACCGAGGCGGCCTCGTACAGCTCGACGGGGATCTGCTTGAGCCCGGCCAGGAAGATGACCATCGGGGCGCCGAACTGCCAGACGGTGAGCAGGATGAGCATCGGCATCGTGCGCGACGGGTCACCGACCCAGCCGCCGGCCTCGAAGCCGAAGAACTGCTGGACCTGGTCGACGATGCCGTTGTCGATGAACATCGCCTTCCACACGATCGCGATCGAGACCGAGGCCCCGATGAGCGAGGGTGCGTAGAACGACGAGCGGTAAAAGCCCTTGCCGCTGAACGCGTTGTTCAGCAGCATGGCCACGGCCAGCGCCGCGAGCAGCTTGATCGGCGTGCCCAGCACCACATACGTCAGCGTGACCTTCCACGCCTGCGCGTAGTTCGGGTCGTGGAACAGCCGCTGGAAGTTCTCCAGCCCGATCCACTGGGGCGGCGCGAACAGGTTGTAGTTCGTGAACGCCAGGTACAAGGAAGCGAGCATCGGGCCTGCGGTGAGCAGGACGAACCCGAGCAACCAGGGGCTGAGGAAGGCGTAGCCGGCCCGGGTCTCGGCCCGCTTCCGGCGCTTCTTGGCGGCGGAGTGCGCGGCGATCGAGGAGCCCGTCGTCGGAGCCTCGGCGGTGAGGGTCACGAGCGTGATCCGTTCGTTGTGCGGTCGGTGCGGTGCGGTCCGTCGAGCGGATCGCGACGGTGGTGGGCCGCCCGGGCGTGCGGGCGGCCCACCGCCGGGATCAGGAGGTGGACATCTCCGCCTCGGCGAACCACTGCTCGGCGAAGTCCTCCGGCGTGATGTTGCCGTAGCCCAGGTCCTCGGCCAGCGTCTTCCACTTGGCCTCGATGGTGCCGAAGCCCTTGACGGGGATCGGCGTGGACTCGGTCACCTGGTCGGCGATCTTCTCCTCGTACGCGATCACCTGGGCGTCGACGCTGCCCTCGGTGGTGTCGACGGCGGCGCGCTGGTCGGCGTCCGCCGGCACACCCTTCGACGTCCCGAAGATCTTGCCGACCTCGGGGTCCGTCAGCAGGAAGTTGATCAGCGTCGCGGCCTGCTCCGGGTGCTTGGTGTTGGCACCCGACGACAGCAGCATCGACGGCTTGAAGAACAGGTGCTTCTCGCCGGGCTTCACCGACGGGATCTGCGCCATCGACAGGTTCTGCGTGCCCGAGTCGGCGACGTAGCCGGCGAGGAAGTTGTCCCAGCTCATCTCGGACGCCGTCTCGTTCACCGTGAAGCCGCCCTTCGGGGCCAGCGCGATGTTCCGGTCCGTCGGGTAGACGAGCTTGTCCTTGCGCAGGTCCGCCGTCAGGTCGAGGAACTTGACGATGTCCTTCTGCTCGAAGCCGAAGGTGCCGTCGTCCTTGAAGGGCGTCTTGCCCTCCTGCAGCAGCCACTGGATGAAGAACCAGAAGGTGCCCGTGTAGTCGACCGCGCCGTACAGGCCGTAGCCGTCGGGCGTCTTCTCACCGGCGGCGGAGACGTCCTTGATGAAGTCGTTGTAGTCGTCCCACGTGTAGTCGGCCTCGTCCGGGAACGTCGCCCCGGTCTGCTCGATCACGTTCGGGTTCTGGAACATGGCGAACGTGTTGGTCGACGTCGGGATGCCGATCATCTTGTCGTCGAGCACGCCCGCCTTGGTGAGCGTCTTGTCGAAGCCCGACAGGTCGATCGTGCCGTTGTCGACGTACTTCTGCAGGTCGAGCAGCTGGCCGTTCTGGTTGAACTCACGCAGGTACGACAGGTCGAACTGCATGACGTCCGGGAGGGCGCGGCCGGCGGCCTCCGTCGAGCGGGCCGTCCAGTAGTCCGGGAACGCAGCGAAGCTGGTCTGGACCGTGATGTACGGGTACTTCTCCTTGAACAGCGCCAGGGCCTGGTTGTAGCGGTCGGCCCGGTCGTCGTTGCCCCACCACGTGAAGTTCAGGGTCACGGGGGAGGTGTCAGGGCCGGTGCTGCTGGCCGTCGGCTCCGTGCTGCCGGAACCGCCAGAGGAGCAGGCGGTCAGGGCGAGTGCGGCGACGGCGGCAACGGCGGCCGTCTTCCACAGGGTTCGCTTCATCGTCGTTGAGCCTCCTTGCTCGGGGTGTGAAAGCGCATTCCGGACGGTAGGCGAGCGCTTGCCGGGCTGTCAACGAATCTCGCTGAATCGTTACAAACGTCTGAATGCCAGCGTCCACCATGCCACGCGTTGCGGCCTGCGGCAGAACCGAGCGGCCCGTCAGGCAAGCGCTACCCGCCGTCGTCGGCCGCTGCTGCGTCCGCGCTCCGACCCACGTTCGTGCAACGTCCGCACCTCGGGTGGTCGGGACGCGCGATCGTGCGGACGTCCGAGCCCCCTGCGCGCAGCGTCCGCACATTCGGTCGTCGGGACGACCGATTCGCCGGACGTTCCGACTCACCCGCGCAGCGTCCGCACATCCGATGGTCGGGACGCGCGATCGTGCGGACGTTCCGGCCCCACCCCGCGCAGCGTCCGCACATTCGGTGGCCGGGACGACCGGCCATGCCGACGTCCGGGGTGGCCGGGCGGGCGGCGCGGCGGCCCGATGGCTAGCGTCGAGGGGTGTCCGGGACGGGCATGGAGCTCCGCCCCGACGTGTTGTATCGTTTCAAACTTCCGTGCAGCCCGACGACGCGCCACACCCTCAGGAGTCCCGGTGACCGACCGTCAGATCCCGTCCTGGTCCGAGCTCAAGCCGCTGATGCGCCCCAAGCCGATCGAGCTCAACGGCACCAAGCGACGGCTCGCAGACGCGTTGACCATCGCCGACCTGCGCACGCTGGCGCGCAAGCGGACACCACGGTCGGTGTTCGACTACACCGACGGCGCCGCCGAGGCCGAGATCAGCCTGCGCCGCGCGCGGTCGCTGTTCCGCCAGCTCGAGTTCCAGCCGTCGATCCTGCACGACGTGTCCCACGTGGACCCGACCACCGACATGATCGGCACCCCGTCGGCCCTGCCCTTCGCGTTCGCCCCCACCGGCTTCACGCGGATGATGAACCACGAGGGCGAACGCGCGGTGGTCAAGGTGGCCCAGCGCCGCGGCATCCCGTACGCGCTGTCGACCATGGGGACGACGTCGATCGAGGAGGTCGCCAAGGCCGGCCCGGATGCCCGCAAGTGGTTCCAGCTCTACGTGTGGAAGGACCGCTCCGCCGGCGAGGACCTCATGGCCCGCGCCAAGGCCGCCGGCTACGAGGCGCTCATGCTCACGGTGGACGTCCCGGTGGCCGGGGCGCGCCTGCGCGACGCCCGCAACGGCTTCAGCATCCCGCCGGCGCTCACCGTCAAGACGGTGCTGGACGCGGCGACCCATCCCGCCTGGTGGATGAACCTGCTGACCACCGAGACGCTGACGTTCGCGTCCCTGACCACCTGGTCCGGCACCGTCGCGGACCTGCTGGACAAGCTCTTCGACCCGACCATGACGTTCGCGGACCTCGAGTGGATCCGCGCGTCGTGGGACGGCCCGCTGATCATCAAGGGGATCCAGACCGTCGAGGACGCACGGCGCGTGACCGACGCCGGCGCCGACGCCGTCGTGCTGTCCAACCACGGCGGCCGCCAGCTCGACCGCGCGCCGGTCCCGCTGCGCCTGCTGCCGGACGTGGCCGAGGCGGTCGGCGACCGGACCCAGGTCTGGGTCGACACGGGCATCATGAGCGGCGCCGACGTGGTGGCCGCCCTGGCGCTCGGCGCCGACGCGACCCTCGTCGGCCGCGCCTACCTGTACGGCCTCATGGCCGGCGGCGAGCGCGGCGTCGACCGGGCGGTCGACATCCTCGAGCGCGAGATCCGCCGCACCATGGCCCTGCTGGGCGTCTCCACGGTCAAGGAGCTCGGCCCGCGGCACGTCCGCCTCCCCTGACACCACCAACGTCCGCGCAAACACGGGTCAGGACCCGTAGAAGCGCGGACGTTGTTGCATCTCCAGCGCAACGTCCGCACAACCACGGGTCAGGACCCGTAGAAGCGCGGACGTTGTTGCATCTCCAGTGCAACGTCCGCACACACACGGGTCAGGACCCGTAGGAGTGCGGACGTTGTGGGTTGCCGAGCACGCGACGACGGCCGGGCCGGGTGGGAGGAGCCACCCGGGCCGGCCGTCGTCGTCAGGTCAGTGCGTGACCTTGACCTTCAGCTCCGGGCTGCTGGTCGAGCCGAGCGGATTGGCCAGCTCCGCGCGGTAGACGTGCGTGCCGATGCCTCGGCCGCTGACCGTCGTCGTCGCCTTCTGCGCGTTGAAGCCGTTGGCGGTGAGCGACTGGGTGTCGATGAGCACCCCGTCCTCGTACAGTCGGTAGACGGTCGCGTTGGTCCCCCACCAGAGGTTGGTGGTGAGCGTGTACGACCCGTCGCCGTCCTTGTTGTCGGCGGTGAGCACTGGGGCTCCGGGGTTTGCTGCGGTGACCTTCACCGTGAGCGGGGCTGTCGTCGTCGACCCGTGCTGGTTGGTCAGCACGGCGGTGTAGACGTACGTCCCGTTGGGCTTGCCGGCGATCTGGAAGGCCGCCGACTGGGCGGTCGGGGTGGCGTCGACCAGGTCGCGCGTAGCCACCGCCACCCCGTTCTCCAGCAGCGTCACGGTCTGGGCGTTCTGGCCCCACCACAGGTTCATGGCCACCGTGTAGCTGCTGTCGTTGTCCCAGTTGTCGCTGGAGAGCACGCCCTTGCCCGGTGCGGCGGTCGCCGGTCCGGGAACCCGCTCGTCCGGACCCGTGGCGGCGCCCGTGTAGACGATGCTCGGCGCCGGCGGCGTCGACATCCCGTCACCCAGGTAGTAGCCCGTGTGCGGCGGCTGGTTGTAGCCGGTGTTCTGCCAGGCGACGCCGAGTCGGTACACCGGGTCGGACTGCAGGGTGCGGATCCGGTAGTCGGTGAGGTCCACCGTGGTGGCGATCCGCAGGGCCGACGAGTCGGCCAGGCGAGTGACGATCTCCTCGCGCCAGTCGCCGAACAGGTCGGCCTGCAGGGCCGGTGTGCCCTTGGTGCCGTTGTCGGAGAGGGTGCCGGTCGCCCGGTAGATCTCGTCGGCGGTCTTGGTCGACGGGTTCCACTTGGCGATCGTCGGGACGCCGGTGAGGGTCGTCGTGTTCCAGTCGTGGTCGGTGATCTCCCGCAGGAGGTCGCCGTCCCACCAGGTGAGGAAGTTCGCGGCGGGGATGGTGGTGCTGATCAGGGTGCCGTCGGCAGCCCTCATCTCCCCCGACCGCGAGTTCCACGTCCCGTCCGACACCACGGCCCACGACTCCGAGCCGGGGTGCGAGGCGTCGATGTCACCGGAGGCACCACGACCGGTGTCGGCGGTGGCCGGCATCGACCAGAGCACCTCCCCGGTCTTGGCGTCGCGGAACGTCGCCCCGATGCCCTTGCTGCGCGGCGCCTCTTCGTGCACCGCGAACACCTCGAGGCCCGGCCGGCTGGGGTCGAGGTCGCTGACGTGCAGCGCGTCCCCGTGCCCGAGGCCGGTGGTGTAGAGCGCCGTGCCGTCGTCGTCGATGGTCATCGACCCGTAGACGATCTCGTCCTTCTGGTCCCCGTCGACGTCGGCCACCGCCAGGTTGTGGTTGCCCTGGCCCATGTACTGCGACCCGGCCACGTCGGAGTCGAAGGTCCATCTCTTGGTGAGAGAAGACCCGTCGAAGTCGTACGCGACCAGGACGGCCCGCGTGTAGTAGCCGCGGCTGAAGACGACGCTCGGGTGCTCGCCGTCCAGGTACGCGACCCCGGCCAGGAACCGGTCGACCCGGTTGCCGTAGGCGTCGCCCCACGCCGCCACGTCACCGCGCGGCGGGGTGTAGTCGATCGTGTCGACAGCAGCGCCGGTCGCGCCGTTGAACACCGTGAGGAACTCCGGCCCCGTGAGCACGTAGCCCGACGAGTTCCGGTAGTCCGCCCGCGGGTCCCCGATGACCGTGCCGACGCCGTCGACGGTGCCGTCCGCGGTCTTCATGGTGACCTCGGCCTTGCCGTCGCCGTCCAGGTCGTACACCTGGAACTGCGTGTAGTGGGCGCCGGCCCGGATGTTCTGGCCCAGGTCGATCCGCCACAGACGCGTGCCGTCCAGCTCGTAGGCGTCGACGTACACGTTGCCCGTGTAGCCGGCCTGCGAGTTGTCCTTGCTGTTGGACGGGTCCCACTTGACGATGACCTCGTACTGCCCGTCGCCGTCGACGTCCCCGACGGACGCGTCGTTGGCGTTGTACGTGTACGGCTGGCCGTCCTTGGTGTACGCGTCCGCGGGCTTGTCCAGCGGGACGTCCAGGTGCTGGCTGTCCCAGACCCGGAACTCACCGGTGGCCCAGCGCTCGATCCCGTCGACCACCGAGCTGACCCGGTAGACCGACGTCGCGGAACCGCCCGCGTCCAGCAGGTTCGTGCTGGTCGTGATCGGCAGCGTCGTGATCTTCTTGCCGTCCCGGTACACGTGGAACGCGATCGAGTCGGGGTCGAGGCCCAGCTGTCGCCAGCCGAGGTAGACGCCGCCGTCGGTCTTCACCGCGACCGGCGACCGGTCGAGGCGCTCGGCCTGCCGCGCGAGCGTGGTGACCGCGGGAGTCGTGATCGGCGACGACGCCGCCGACACCCCGCCCGCGTTCACCGAGGCGACCCGGTACGTGTACCCGATCGTCGTCAGCACGGTCGTGTCCGTGTACGACGGGCCGTCCGCACGGCCGACGACGACGAACGAGCCGTCCTTCGCCTTGCGCGACACCTGGTAGAACAGCGCTCCGTCGACGGCGTCCCACGTGAAGGTGACGTCGTTCTTGTTGACGGCGCCGACCTTCAGGTTCGTCGGTACGCCCGCCGTCGGTACGTCGGGGTCGACCGTCGTGACGTCGAGCGTGTCGGTGGGCACCGACTCGACGCCGCTCGGGTCGAGCGCGACCACGTGGTACTCGTACGCCAGCCCGACGTCGGGCGTGGTGTCGACGAACGTCGTCGTGGTGACGTCGCCGAGGGCCACGGCGGCCGAGGCTCCCGCGGCCTTGCGGTAGACCCGGTAGCCGGCGGAGTCGTCGGTCCCGGTCCAGCTGAGCGAGACGCTCACCGCCGAGCCGTCGATGCTCAGGTCGTCCAGCGTCAGGCCCGACGGCGCCAGAAGCAGCGGCGTGATCTCGATGCCGTTCAGGCGGCTCGACGAGCCGGTCATCACGAGGTTGAGCTGCCCGTCGGTGACGAGCACCGGCTGGCTGACCTTCTCGGACACGGATCCGGCGCCGGCGTTGGAGGCGCCGAAGTCCTTGCCCTCGAGCTGCACGTTGGAGCGGCTGGTGCCGATCCAGTCGCCGTTGTACGTCTTCACCGCGTAGCTGCCGTCGGGCACGTCCACGGCGAACACGTGCTGGGTGCCCGGCAGCAGGAAGTCGCGCTGCAGGTCGTTGGGCGGCGGCGTGAAGCTGACCCCGCGGTCGCGGCCGCCCAGACCCGTCGGGTCCAGCCAGCCCCAGCCGATCTCCGGGGTGTACCGCGAGTTCTGGCTCAGCTCGGTGTAGCCCGGCATGAGGGGGCCGCCGGCCAGCTGCACGTCGAACTTGTACAGCGCGGCCTTCGTCGTGACCCGGACCGCAGCCGATGGGGCCGACGAGCCGCGGCCGTTGACGGCGACGACCCGCAGGTCGTACGACGCCCCTTCGACCAGCCCGCCGACCGCGGCCTGCGGCAGCGTGGAGGTGGCGACCAACGCGTACGCGTCGTCACCGGCGGCGGCGTCCTTGCGGAACACCTGGTAGATGTCCGCACCCTCGCTCGCGGTCCAGGTGAGCTGCACGCCGGCGTTCGAGACACTGCCCGCGACCACCCCGGCGGGAGCTGCCGGGACCTGTGCCGGCGGCTCGGCGTCGACCACCTCGTCGGCCAGCGGCACGTCGAGCTTCTCGATGCCGGAGGCGACGAGGCGCGCCATCTGGATGGCGCCGTACTCCTGGAAGTGGGTGTCGTCGATGGTGCCGGTCGGGCGGCCCGGGTAGACCCCGGCGGGGACGTGCAGGAACACGCTCGTCGACGCCTCCGGCCCGATCTGGTCGAGGTACGCCCGGCTGGACGCCGCGAGGTCGACCAGGGGTGTCCCGGTGTCGGTGGCCAGAGCTGTCGCCGCGGCCACGTACTCGGGGAACGAGACGTTGAACTTTCCGGTCGCCGGGTCGAAGCTGCGCCGCGAGACGGGCGTGACGATCACGGGCGTGGCCCCGCGCTGCACGGCGCCGTCGACGTACGTCCGCAGGTACTCGGCGTAGTCGGCGGGAGCGGCGAAGCGATCGTCGACCCCGTAGGTCGCGTCGTTGTGCCCGAACTGCACGAACAAGTAGTCGCCCGGCTTGATCAGGCGGAGCACCTCGTCGAGACGGCCCTGGCTGATGAAGTTCTTCGACGAGCGGCCGCCGATCGCCCGGTTGTCCACCGTGACGTCGTCGGACAGGAACCGGTCGATCATCTGGCCCCAGCCGGCCTGCGGCGCGTAGTCGGCCGTGTAGGTCTGGACCGTCGAGTCGCCCGTGATCCACACGGTCGGCTCGTCGCCCGGCGCCCGCGGGCTCTGCGCGGCGATGCGGAGCTCGTTGAGCTTCGGCGCGGTGCCGGAGAGCTCGAGGTTGAGCTGGCCGTCCACCACCGCGATGTCGAACGACATCTCGAGGAACTGGCCGGCCGCCTTGGTGGTCGGCGCCACCTTGGCCATCTGCTCGGCGGTGATCGCGACGTCCGTCGCCTCGGTCGCGTCGCCCGCGACCAGGCTCACGGTGTAGTCGCCGTTGGGCAGGTCGACGACGAGCTCGGTGTCGCCGACGCTGACGAAGTCGGAGCGCAGGGGGTCGGCGGTGCCCCGGTCGGTGGCGGTGACGGCGCGGGTGTCCACGAAGCCGTACCGCGTCTGCGCGCCGTAGGCGCTGGACGCGTCGAGCCGGATCGCGCCGGGTGCCAGCGCTCCGCTGCCCAGGTCGAAGTCGAGAACCGCGGGCACGCTGGGCGCCGTCGGCAGGCTGCTCACGGCGGCGGCCGACGGGGTCGACAGGCCGGCCGCGTCGATCGTCTGCACGCGGTAGTAGCGCAAGGTCGAGGTGTCGACGGCGTCGGTGGCGAACACCTCGCGCGCGCCGGTCCGGGCGACCTCGGTGTAGGCGCCGTCCACGGCATCCGACCGCGAGACCACGTAGCCGGTGGCGCCGGCGACCTCGTTCCACCGCAGCGTCACGGCGCTCGGCGTCACGTGGGCCATGCGCACCGAGGTGGGCGCGGCGACGGTCGACGTGCCGGGGTCGGGCTCGACCGGCGGTGTCGTGCCGGTCTGCGACACGACGATCGAGCTGACGTAGCCGCCGGCGCCCGCGCCGGTGATGCCCACCGTCAGCTGACCGTCGGCCACGGTGACCGGCCAGGTGCCGGCGATCGCGGCTGCCTTGGTGCTCAGCGTGCCGCCGCCGGCGCCCTCGAGGGTCACCGTGGTCTTGGTGGTGCTGGTGCCCGCGAGCAGGTCGCCCGAGCGGACCGTGACGTCGTAGGTGCCGTTCGGCACGTCGAGCACGAACGACCAGCTGGTCGCGAGCACGAAGTCCCGGTCGGCCGGGTCCGCGGCGCCCCGGTCGCGGGAGATCGGCGTGACTCCGTCGGCCGGCACGATGCCGAACCCGGTGCCGGCGCTGTACCGCGTCGCGTCGGTCACCTGCTGGTAGCCGTCGGCCACCGGGCTGGTCGCGGTGCCCAGGTCGAACTTCCACGTGGTCGGCGGGTCGGCCGCGAGGGCCGGCAGGCCGCCCGCGGCGACCAGTGCGGCCGCGGTCGCGGTGGCCACCCCCGCGAGGAGTGTCCGCGTGCGGGTTCGCCCCGCCGATACGCGCGTCCGTCCCGCCCGCGGTTCCCCTGGTCCCTCGTCGTGCGCGCGCGTCGAGCGCATGGCATCACCCTTTGTCTCGTCGTTGAGAGGCGTGCCCGATCGGTGCTGAATCGTTTCATTCTGTAACGATTCACCCGAGCAAGCAGGACATTCCTACCGATGCCCTCCGGGTCGCGCAAGGGTTTCCGGCAAACTGGGGAAAGCGCTCGCCATTCCGCTTTCCAGGGGAGGGGCTCCGAACGACGCCTCCGGCCGAGCGCCAGCCGCGGGCTGACCTGCACGGATGCGCAGCTCGCTCGGCGGGCGCATAGGTGCCGCCCAGCAACGTCCCGAGCGTCAGAATTCACTCGCGCCGGATCGCGCTCGGAGAGTCGAGCGGTCCGGTCAGCCCGCGCCCGGCATCCCGCACGACTCCCCGACGAACTCGTGCAACGCCCCCCGCAACGCGTCGCTCGCGGCGACGTAGAACACCGGCTGCTCGACCCCGTCCACCCGCGCGTGCACGCCGAAGAACGTCCCGCGCTTGTCCTCGGCCACGGCGTGCGGGTCGCACCGCGACGGCACGAGCAGCAGGGGGATCATGCGCGAGGCGCCGTCGGCCGTGTCCACGTCGGCGGGCCAGCTCGTCGCTCCCCCGACCGGCGCCAGCAGCACGGTCCCGTCCACCTGGGTGATCTCCACCCGCGGGCCGTCTGCCACCGGCACCACGCCGAGCTGCACCGACGCTGCCAGCGTCCCGCCGGCGTCCTGCGTCGTGATCGCGTCGGCCAGGGTCAGCGTGGCGCCGCGCGCGACAGCGGCCGCGGCGCAGTCCTCGCCGTGGATCCGGGCCAGGTGGCCCTGGGGATCGGAGGGCTCGACCACGAGCGTCGACCGGCCACCCGCATCGTCGACCAGGTCGAGCTCCGCGCGAGCCGTCCCGGAGGCCGCCTCGTCGCACACCGGAGTTCCCAGCGCCACGGAGACGTCCCGGTCGACGCCGGCCCGGACCGGCCGCTCACGGTCGCTCGTCGCGACGCCTTCGTCGTCCGGCGTCGAGAGCCGCGCCTCGGACACGGTCACGTCTCCGGGTCCGGCGTTGGTCACGCGCAGCTGGACCACGCGCAGCGCCCAGTCGCTGCGCGCCTGCCGGACCTCGACGGACAGCCCGGCCAGGACGTCCGCGGGGATGGGGCTGGGCGTCGGGGTCGGCTCGGCGGCCGGTCCGCCGGTGCAGCCCGCGAGCGCGAGCACGCCGACGACCGCGCTCACCCGCCAGCGTCCGGCCACCCCCTGATCGTGCCGCACGAGGCGCCGCTACCAGCCCGCCACCGAGCGGATCGCGGCCGCGACCTGGGAGGGCGAGCGACCGTCCGTGGCGATCCGGTGCGTGCCGATGGGGGCGTCGGCCTCCAGGCGCAGCGCCGCGGCGGCGGAGCGTGACCTGTGCGCCTCCAGCTCGACGCCGGACTCGCGCAGGGCCAGCCGCGCGTCCGCCACGGCGTCGCCGGCGGTGAGGAGTATCGCGGTGGTGCGAGGCGCGTCGCCCATGGCCGCCGCCAGCTCCTCGACCTCGAGCACCGCGACGGTGTTGGTGTAGACCAGCCGCCGGTAGCCGAGCTCGCGGTAGTTCGCCCAGACGGCCGCGAGGTTCCGCAGGCTCAGCCGGTGCTCCCACGGTGTCGGCCACGCGAGGTCGAGCGCGTCGCCCTCGATGACGGCGTGGGCGACGTCGTCGGCACGCAGCAGCGCGTGCAGCGCGGACGCGGCGGTCGACTTGCCGACCCCGGACCGCCCGCCGATGACCAGCAGCTCGGATTCCTCCACGGTCGAGACGCTCTCATGCCATAGCCGCGTTCACCCCCCGCGGGCGAACGGTGCGCCGAGCTCCGTGAAGGTCGCGCCCTCGGCGGCGACGCGCGCGCACCAGTCCTCGATGTCCGCGATCACGGGGTGCCGCGCCGGTCCGTCGCCGTGCCACACCACGTGCTCGGCCGCGACCGGGGTCGGGTCGGGGCCCGTGCGCACCGCCTCGAGCACTCGGAGGAACGCGCCCGTGTCGGCGACCGAGCACCGCAGCGCGACGGCGGCGTCGGCCCGCGTGCTCAGCAGCTGCGTCAGCAGGTCGACGCGACCGCACCGGATGCGACGCGTGCCACGCCGGGAGCGCACCTCGATCTCGTCGGTCTCGTAGAAGAGCGTCGCCGTCCCCAGGGACCCGCGGACGGTGACCCGCGCGGGCGAGCGGTCGGGCGCGCACAGCGTGAGCCCCGCCGAGACCCGCGCGCCGGTGCGTGTCTCGACGACCACCGCGGACGTGTCGTCGGCCTCGATCGGGTGCGCCCGGAACAGGTCGACGCGCACGTCGGCGACGTCGTCCACCGTCCGCGCACCGGCGACCAGCAGGGCCGTCGCTACCGCGTGCGCCAGCGGGTTGGTCACGACGCCGTCGACCACCTCGACCCCGTCCAGCGTGCGGCGACCCGCCCACGCAGCGCGCTCGAAGTAGGCCGCGGTGCGCACCCACGTGCCGACAGCCCCGACGCCGGTCACGTGGCCGAGCTCGCCGGAGCCGACAATCCGCGCGAGCTCGTCGACCGCCCCCGAGCCGTAGGTCTGGAACCCCACCTGGCAGAGCCGGCCGGTCGCCTCGACCACCTCGAGCAGCGCGGCGTGCTCGGCAAGCGACGCGGTGGTCGGCTTCTCGAGCAGCACGTCGCAGCCGGCGCGCAGGGCCGCCGACGCCAGCGGCAGGTGCGTCGGGATCGGCGTCGCGAGCACGACGACGTCCGGTGGCTCGTGCGCCAGGAGGGCGTCGAGGTCGGGGTACCACGGCACGTCCTCGTCGACGGGCCGGGGGTCGACGAGCGCCGCCAGCGTGGCGAGGCCGCGTGCCTCCAGGTCGGCCACGTTCCGCACGTGCGAGGCGCCGTGACCGTGCACGCCGACGACGGCGACGGTCGGCGTGCTCGTCATCCCCAGGCCGGCCCGGCAAGCTCGGCGGCCTCGTCGGCACCGAGCGCCCGGTCCACGACGACCGCGGCGAGCCCCACAGCGAGCCGACCGCCCGCGGGCACGTCGACCACCCGGTCCCAGGCGAGCGCGGGGCCGGCGCCGACGTACTCCGCCACCCGGGCGAACCACGGGCGGAGCTGGTCGGGAGGCTGCACCAGCAGGACGGTGGTGGTCGTCGTCTCCCGGCGCTGCACGAACGCGAGCCACGGCGACAGGCTGCCGTGCACGGCCTCCTCGCCCACCAGGCCCTCGCCGAGCACGGTGGTGACGTCCGCCGACGGCAGGCGCCAGAAGATCCCGCCGTAGCCGGCGCCCGGGCGGCCGTTGGTGCCGGGGCTCTCGATCCGCAGCGGGCCGTGGGCGGCGTGCAGCACGCTCGACCAGCGCAGCGTCCAGCCGCGCCCGTCGGCCAGGGGGGCGGCGGCCAGCCGGCGGTCCTCCCGCAGCTGGGGACGGTCGCGCTCGTCGCGCCAGACGATCTCGTCGACGAGCGCGGCGTCGCCGTCGACGAGGCGCGTGGCCTCGCTGACCTGCCGGCCGTGGTTGGGCAGCAGGGTCGGGCCCTCGTCGCGGAGGAACGTGCGACCGCCCCAGTAGGAGGTGCCGTTGACCACGGGGACCGCCATCGAGACGCCGTAGTGATGGCGGTGGTCGACGGGGCTGGTCTCCGTGAGCGCGGTGCCGGCGGCGGAGTGCACGGGGTGCAGGTAGGGGCGCGGGGCGTGCACGGACGGCAGGCGGCTGCCGGACTCGTACCGGGCGAGCGGGACCGCCGCGCCGGAGGACAGTCCCGACAGCAGATAGGTGCCCAGGTCGGGGGCCCACCGTGTGCCGGTGAGCAGGGGCACCTCGGGTCCGACGGGGTCCGACGCCGCGCGACGCCCGAGCCGTGCGGCGGGCGGCACCGGACCGCTGCTGGCCCGCACGGCCAGCACCGGGGCGATCAGCGGGGGCGTCGGGTCCAGGTCCGCACCGCCCAGGAGCGCGCGCAGGTGCGCCCACGCCTGCCGGCCGAGCTCCGCCTGCGGGACGGTCGCGGTGGTGAGCGACGGCGTCGCGAAACGCGCCAGCTCGATGTCGTCGAAACCCGTGATCGACACGTCGCCCGGCACCGCGACACCGAGCTCGTTGAGCCGCGCGAGCAGCCCGAACGCCACGAGGTCGTTGTAGGCCACGACGGCGGTGGCGCGCGACGCCAGCACGTCCTGCGCGGCGGCGTACCCCGACTCGACGGACGAGCCGGCCGGCCGCTCGCTGAGCCGGACGTCCTCGCGTCGCGCGGCGGCAGTCCGCAGCGCGTCCAGCCGCGCGGCGTGCGACGCGCTGTCGGGCGGTCCGGCCAGGTAGAGCAGGTGACGATGGCCGAGGCCGGTCAGGTGCTCGACGATCTGGTCGATCCCCGCGGCGTAGTCGATGGCCAACGTCGGTGTCGCACCGTCGGCGGCGCGGTTGACCACGACGACCGGCCCGATCTCGGGCAGCAGCGCCCGCAGGGTCGCCTCGGGCATCCGCGGGGACACCAGCACGAGCGCGTCGCAGCGCAGACGGGCGTCGAGGGCGATGCGCTCCTCGTCGGCGGCGTGCTCGGCCGTGTCGGCGACGAGCACCCGGTAGCCCTCGTCGGCCGCGGCGGAGGCGACCCCGCGCAGCACCTGCTGGAACATCGGGTTGGCCAGGTCGGGGACGACGACGGCGACGGTGTTGGTGCGGCCGAGCGACAGGCTGCGCGCCGTGTTGCTGGGGCGGTAGTGCAGCTGCTCGGCCACCTCGCGCACCCGCGCCGCGAGCTCGGGGTCGACCGTCGACCGGCCGTTCATCACCCTGCTCACGGTCGCCCGGGACACGCCGGCGGCGTGCGCCACCTCGGCGATGGTCGACGCGGTGCGCGTCCACCCGTTCTGCGTCACTGCAGCCTCCCGCCGCCACCGTCGGCCCACCCTCACGGGGGTGGCTCCGCGCCGAACATACACCACGGGAAACCGGTTCCCAAGCCACAGAAACGGGTGCTACGGTACCGCCGAGGAACCGGTTTCTCACCGGCAACCCACGGCGAACACAGCGAGGTGATCGACGACATGTCTGTAGTGACGGAGCTACGCCGGACCGCCCGGTCCGCCCGTGCCGAGAAGGGCGCGCCGACGCGGCGACCCCTGCGGCGCGGCGACGGGCGGAGCGCGGCGCTCTTCCTCGCCCCCTGGTTCCTCGGGCTGGGCCTCATCACGATCGGCCCCATGGTCGCGTCGGGCTACCTGTCCTTCACGGACTACAGCCTGCTCGCGCCGCCGAAGTGGATCGGGCTCGAGAACTACACGCGGATGTTCGAGGACCCGCGGCTGCTCAACTCGCTGCGGGTCACGTTCACGTACGTGTTCACCGCGGTGCCGCTGCAGCTGGTCGCCGCGCTCGCCCTCGCCCTCATCCTCGACCGCGGCCTGCGCGGGCTGCCGTTCTACCGGTCGGTCCTCTACCTGCCCTCGCTGCTCGGCGGCTCGGTCGCCGTCGCCATCCTGTGGCGCCAGGTGTTCGGGGTCGACGGGCTGGTCAACCAGTTCCTCGCGCTGTTCGGCATCGTCGGCAAGGGCTGGGTCTCGGACCCGGACACCGCGCTCGGCACGCTCGTGCTCCTGCACGTGTGGACGTTCGGGGCGCCGATGATCATCTTCCTCGCCGGGCTGCGGCAGATCCCGGAGATGTACTACGAGGCCGCCGCGATCGACGGTGCGGGGATGCTGCGCAAGTTCCGCAGCATCACGCTCCCGCTGCTCACGCCGATCATCTTCTTCAACCTGGTGCTCCAGGTGATCGGCGCCTTCCAGAGCTTCACGCAGGCCTTCGTCGTCTCCGGCGGCACGGGCGGGCCGGCCGACTCGACGATGTTCTACACGCTCTACCTCTACCAGAAGGGCTTCACGGCCTTCGACATGGGGTACGCGTCCGCCATGGCCTGGCTGCTGGTCTTCATCGTCGGCGTGATGACCGCGATCAACTTCTTCGCCTCCAAGTTCTGGGTCTTCTACGATGACTGAGGTCCGTGTGCGCCCCCTGACGCCCGTCGCCGCGCTCGCCGCCGACTCCCCCGCGCCGCTGCGCCGCCGCTCCCCGTGGCCGGCCCGCCGCCGCGCCGCGCTCAAGCACACCGGCCTCGTCGCCCTGTGCCTGCTGATGCTGTACCCGCTGATCTGGCTGCTGGTCAGCTCGTTCAAGCCCACCGACCTGATCTTCCGCGACGTCTCGCTGATCCCCTCGGACGTCGACTGGACCAACTACTCGGAGGGCTGGAACGCGCTGCAGTACCCGTTCGGCCGGTACCTGCTGAACTCGGCGGTGATCGTGCTCGGGTCGCTGCTCGGCAACCTGGTCAGCTGCTCGATGGCGGCGTACGCGTTCGCCCGGCTGGAGTTCCGGGGTCGGCGGCTGTGGTTCGCGATCATGCTCGGCTCGATCATGCTGCCGATCCACGTGATCATCGTGCCGCAGTACATCCTGTTCGCCCGCCTGGACTGGATCAACACGTTCCTGCCGCTCATCGTGCCGAAGCTGCTGGCCACGGACGCGTTCTTCATCTTCCTCATGGTCCAGTTCTTCCGAGGCATCCCCCGGGAGCTGGACGAGGCCGCGCGGCTCGACGGCTGCGGGCACGGGCGGATCTACCTGCGGATCATGCTGCCGCTGTCGCTGCCCGCCCTGGCCACCACCGCGATCTTCACGTTCATCTGGACGTGGAACGACTTCTTCAGCCAGCTCATCTTCCTCACCCGACCGGACATGTACACCGCGCCGGTCGCCCTCCGCACGTTCCTGGACTCCACGGGCGCCAGCTCGTGGGGCCCGATGTTCGCGATGTCGATCGTCTCGCTCGTCCCCGTCTTCCTCGCGTTCCTCTTCGGCCAGAAGTACCTGGTCAAGGGGATCGCGACGACGGGCATCAAGTAGTTCCGCCGGCCCTCCCGACAGCACACCGTCGTCCCGTCACCCAAGGAGAACCATGCGCCCCCGACCGTCCCTCCGCGTAGGTGCCCTGCTGGCCGTCGCGGCCCTGGCCCTGACCGCCTGCGCGGGCTCGTCCGACGAGCCCGCCGCCGAGGCCACCTCGTCCGGCCCGCCGCAGCCGGTCGAGATCCGCTTCTCGTGGTGGGGGTCCGACACCCGGCACGAGCTGACCCAGCAGGTGCTGGACAAGTTCACCGAGAAGTACCCGTACATCACGGTGGTGCCCGACTACACCGACTGGAACAGCTACTTCGACAAGCTCGGCACGTCGGTGGCCGGCGGCGACGCCCCCGACGTGATCACGCAGGAGGAGCGGTTCCTCGCCGACTACGCCTCCCGCGGGGTGCTGGCCGACCTCAACGAGCTGGGCCTCGACACCTCGAAGATCGACGAGAACGTGCTCCAGTCCGGCACCATCGACGACAAGCTCTACGGCGTGGCCACCGGCGTCAACGCCTACGCGATCGTCGCCGACCCGGCGGCGTTCGCGGCGGCCGGCGTCGAGATGCCCGACGACTCCACCTGGACGTGGGACGACTACGTCGAGATCGCCGACAAGATCTCCGCCGCCACCGGCAAGACCGTCTACGGCGCCCAGGACTACGGGTTCAACGAGCCCGGCTTCTCCATCTTCGCCCGCCAGCGCGGGGAGTCGCTGTACACGAAGGACGGCAAGCTCGGGTACGACGAGAAGACCCTCGCCGACTGGTGGCAGTACTCGCTCGACCTGCAGTCCGGCGGGGGCGAGCCCGACGCCGCCACCACCGTCGAGGTCGACGCCGGCGGTCCCGAGCAGTCGCTGGTCGGCACCGGCAAGGGCGCCATGGCGTGGTTCTGGACCAACCAGCTGACCGCCATCACCAACGCGTCCGGCAAGGAGCTGAAGCTGCTGCGCGTCCCCGGCGAGTCGGAGGAGGACCGGACCGGCATGTACTTCAAGCCGGCCATGTACTACTCGGTCTCGGCCAAGTCCGACCACCCGAAGGAGGCCGCGCTGCTGGTCGACTTCCTGCTCAACGACGAGGCCGCCGGCGACATCCTGCTCTCCGACCGCGGCCTGCCCGCCAACACCGACGTCCGCGCGGCCGTCCAGTCGAAGTTCTCGCCCACCGACCAGCAGGCCGCCGACTTCCTCGCGGACCTCGAGGACGAGATCGTCGACGGACCCGCCGTGCCGCCCGTCGGCGCCGGGCAGGTCGCCGAGATCACCCGCCGCCTCAACCAGGAGGTGCTCTTCGGTCGGATGACGCCGAAGGACGCCGCCAAGCAGTTCACGCTCGAGGTGCAGTCAGCCATCGGCTGACCCGCCGTAACCGCCGCCGACGTCCGCACTCCGTGGGGCCCCACCCCGCCGGAGTGCGGACGTCGCTGCGTGACGACAGGGACGTCCGCGCAACCGGTCGCCGGGGCGACCGGATGTGCGGACGCTCCGAGGGGAAGCCGCCGTCAGGCGCTGTCGCGGATGCGGAGCGTCGGCTCGAAGATCGTCGACGTCACGCGGCGGCCGGGCTCGGCGATGGTGTCGAGCAGGATGCGAGCCATCTCGGCCGCCATCTCCTCGATCGGCTGCCGGACGGACGTCAGGGCGGGCCGGGACGCGGCGCCGAGCGAGCTGTCGTCGAACCCGATGACGCGCACGTCGTCGGGCACCCGGCGGCCGGACGCCTGCAGCGCGTGGATGGCGCCGAGCGCCATGAGGTCGTTCGACGCGAACACGCCGTCCAGGTCGGCGTAGCCGTCGAGCAGCGAGGTCATGGCCGCGACGCCACTCTCGTACGTGAAGTTGCCGCCGACCGTCGGCACGAAGGCCTGGCCGTGCCGGGCCATGGCGTCCTGGAACCCGGACAGCCGGTCCTGGGCGGACGGCACGTCGAGCGGGCCGCTGATCGCGGCGACGTGCCGGCACCCGCGGGCGACCAGATGCTCGGCGGCGAGGCGGGCGCCGTCGCGGTTGGCCACGTCGACGAAGCTCAGCGGGATCGGCCGACCGGGACGGGCGAAGACGACGGCGGGCAGGCCGGCCTCGACCAGCAGGGCGGGCATCGGGTCGTCGCCGCGCGTGGACACGACGAGCGCGCCGTCGGCGTTGCCGTTGCGCAGCGAGGACAGCACCCGGGCGCGGTCCGCATCGGTCTCGGCGAGCATGAGGATCGGGTCGACCTCGCGGGGCCGCAGCGCACGGAGCATGCCGCCGACGACGCGGCCGAAGAACGGGTCGGCGAAGTCGATGGTCGCGGGCTGCCCCTGCTCCTCGGCGCCGGAGATGACGACGATCACCGCACCGGTCCGCCGCGTGACCAGCGACCGGGCCGCGAGGTTGGGCACGTACCCGGTGGCGGCGATCGCGTCGCGGACGACCGTCTGGATGTCGGGGGCCACGCGGCGCTTGCCGTTGACCACGCGGGAGACCGTCGCGCGCGAGACGCCCGCGACCCGGGCGACGTCCTCGAGCGTGGGCGCCCCCGAGCCGGACGCCCGGGGCTGGGGTGCCACCGCGGGGACGCCGTCCGGCGGCGTCGCCTCGAGCGTCGCCGATGCCCCGGCGTGCGCGCGAGCGCTGTCCGCCGGCGTCGGAGCTCGGCCGCTCACGTCCTCCACCACAGCCACGACGATACCAGCGCGGGAGAGCGCTCTACGGCTTCTGCCCGCCGACTCGGCGTCAAAGCGAAGGCTTCTCCCGTCACAACGACTATGCGAGCGGGTGAAAACGGGTATACGGTCCCGTTCGGGAGCCAGATCGGGCACCACCCCTACCCGTGAGCGTGAGATCGAGGGTCGCCATTCGGCCCATGCGATAGAGCGCTCTCCCACATTCGCCGTCCCGCCACGGGCGGCACCCAGCACGACCGGCACAGCTCAACGACGAACTGCACGCCCGGCGCACCGGATCGACGACGAGGTCGACTGCGGAGATCGACACCCTCGTCCCCTGCCACGGGCCACCCCTGGAGGAGACACCTGTGTTCACGACCACCACCCCACGCCCGCTCGGGAACGCGAGGCCGCCCAGCCGCGGCCGACGCCTCCTGGGCCTCCTGGCCGCGGCCGCGCTCGTCGCGGCCGGCGTCGGCATCCCCGCCGCAGCGGCCCAGGCCGACCCGGTCCTGCTGTCGCAGGGCAAGACGGCCACGGCCTCGTCCACCGAGAACGCCGACTACACGCCGGCCTCCGCCGCGGTCGACGGCAACGCCGGCACCCGCTGGTCCAGCCAGGCGTCCGACGCCCAGTGGCTGCGCATCGACCTGGGCACGACGTCGCAGGTCAGCCAGGTCGTCCTCAGCTGGGAGTCGGCCTACGCGTCCGGCTACCAGCTCCAGACGTCGGACAACGGCACGTCCTGGACGACGATCTCCACGACGACCACCGGCAAGGGCGGCAAGGAAACCCTGGACGTCACCGGCAGCGGCCGCTACGTGCAGCTGCTCGGCACCAAGCGCGCCACCGGCTACGGGTACTCGCTGTGGGAGATGCAGGTCTACGGCACCTCGGGCACGGTGACGACGCCGCCGCCGACCGGCACCTGCGGGACGACGAACGTCGCGCAGGGCAAGGCAGCGACCGCGTCGACGTCCGAGCAGGGCGCCGGCACCGCGGCCGGCATGGCGGTCGACGGCAACGCGGCGACGCGCTGGGCGAGCACGTTCGCCGACGCGCAGTGGTGGCAGGTGGACCTCGGGTCCGCCCAGAACCTCTGCAAGGTCACGCTGAGCTGGGAGAGCGCGTACGGCAGGGCATTCCGGGTGCAGGGCTCCACGGACGGGACGACCTGGAGCACCCTGTCCACGATCACCAACGGCACCGGCGGCACGCAGGCGATCACGGTGAGCGGCACCGCCCGCTACCTGCGCCTCGACCTGCAGACCCGCGCGACGGGCTACGGCTACTCCCTGTGGGAGGTGGCGGTGAACACCGCCGGCGGCGGCACGACGACCCCGCCGACCGAGCCGCCGACGGGCCCCGCCGACGGCAAGGTCCGCGTCGCCGGCAGCCAGGGGAACTGGGCGCTGCTGGTCAACGGCCAGAACTGGGTGGTCAAGGGCGTGACGTGGGGCCCGGCCAACGCCGACTTCCCGCAGCACGTGGCCAACCTCAAGGCGCTCGGCGTCAACACGATCCGCACCTGGGGCACCGACGCGGGCTCCAAGGTCCTCTTCGACGCCGCGGCCGCCGCGGGCATCCGCACGGTCGCCGGCTTCTGGCTGGCACCCGGCGGCGGCCCCGGCTCGGGCGGCTGCCCGAACTACGTCACGGACGCCACGTACAAGGCGAGCTCGATGAACGACATCGTCACGTGGGTCACGGCGTACAAGGACAACCCCGGCGTGCTCATGTGGGACGTGGGCAACGAGTCCCTGCTCGGCCTGGGCAACTGCTACTCGGGCGCCGAGCTCGAGGCGCAGCGCGCCGCCTACGCCACGTTCGTCAATGACGCCGCCAAGCGGATCCACCAGATCGACCCCAACCACCCGGTGACGTCGACCGACGCGTGGACCGGCTCGTGGCCGTACTACAAGGCCAGCTCGCCCGACCTGGACCTCTACGGCCTGAACAGCTACAACGCGGTGTGCGACGCCAAGGCGACGTGGATCGCCGGCGGCTACACCAAGCCGTACCTGATCACGGAGAGCGGACCTGCCGGTGAGTGGGAGGTGCCCAACGACGCCAACGGCGTGCCCGACCAGGGCACCGACGCGCAGAACGCGGCCGGCTACACGCGGTCGTGGGACTGCATCAAGGCGCACCCGGGCGTGGCGCTCGGCGCCACGATGTTCCACTACGGCAACGAGGGCGACTTCGGCGGCATCTGGTTCAACCTCAAGCCGGGCACCAACAAGCGCCTGTCGTACTACGCGCTGGCCAAGGCGTACGGCGGCTCCGCCGGTGCCGCGGGCGTCAACACGCCGCCCACGTTCAGCTCGATGACCGTGCAGAACAGCGACGCGGTCGTGGCCGGCTCCACCTTCACGGTGACCGCGCCCGCGACCGACCCGAACGGGGACGCGATCACCTACAACGTGCTGCTGAACAGCAACTACATCAACAAGTCCGGGGGTCTGGCCCCCGCGACGTTCACGCGCAGCGGCAGCACCTTCTCGGTGACGGCCCCCCAGACGCTCGGCGTCTGGAAGGTCTACGTGTTCGCCGAGGACGGCAAGGGCAACGTCGGCGTCGAGACCCGGTCGTTCCGGGTGGTCCCGCCCGCCGTCGCCGGCACCAACATCGCCAAGGGTCGTCCGGCCACGGCGTCGTCGTTCGACCCGTACAACGGCAACTTCACGCCGGGCCAGGCCACCGACGGCGACTACGCCACCCGATGGTCGAGCAACTGGGCCGACAACGAGTGGATCCAGGTCGACCTCGGCTCGGTGAAGACGTTCCGGACGGTCCAGCTGGTGTGGGAGTCGGCGTTCGCCAAGGGCTACCTCGTCCAGACGTCGAACAACGGCACCACCTGGTCCACCGCGACCACGGTCACCGACGGCGACGGCAACGTCGACACGCTGAACGTCACCGGGAACGCGCGGTACGTCCGCGTGCAGGGCGTGACCCGCGGCACGGCGTACGGGTACTCGCTGTACGAGCTCGGGATCTACTCCTGAGCATCCGCTAGATGACGTGCCCGGGGCGGGCGGCCACCCGCCCCGGGCACCACCCCTCGGCCAACCCCTCACAGAGCCGACAACGCCCGAGGGACGTGTGCATCGTCGCACCTCCTTCAGGCCCGTTCCGAACCCCTCCCCTGAAGGAGAACCATGCCCACGCATCTGCACGCCCCACGCTCGAGGAAGGCCCGGGCCTGGCTCGCGGGCGCGCTGTCCGCGCTGCTCGTCGCCGTCGGCCTCGGTGCCGCGATCGCCACGTCCGCGAGCGCGGCACCGGTCAACATCTCGCAGGGCAAGCTGGCGACGTCGTCGTCGGCGGAAGGTCCCGACTTCGTCGGCTCGAAGGCCGTCGACGGGAACACCGGCACCCGCTGGGCCAGCCAGTTCTCGGACGCGCAGTGGTTGCAGGTCGACCTCGGCGCCACGGCCACCATCGACAACGTCCAGCTGCGCTGGGAGGCGGCCTACGGCAAGGCGTTCCAGGTGCAGGTGTCGGCCAACGGCACCACCTGGACCACCGTCGCGACGGTGACCAACGGGACGGGCGGCAACCAGACCGTCGCCGCACCGGGCACCGGCCGCTACGTCCGGCTCAACCTCACCGCCCGCGGCACCGGCTACGGCTACTCGCTGTGGGAGCTCCAGGTGTTCGGGACCGGGGGTGCGACGACGCCGTCGACCACCCCGAAGCCCCTGCCGCCGGCCCCGCCCGGCGCCGACACCACGGTCACGCACCACGAGTTCCAGGCCAACTGCACGCCGACCCGCACCCTCAACGACGACCCGATCGTCTACCCGGGCCGGGCCGGCGCGTCGCACAGCCACACGTTCCTGGGCAACCGCAGCACGGACGCGAACAGCACGACGACGTCGCTGCTCGCGGCCACCGGCACCAGCTGCACCGTGCCGCAGGACAAGTCGGCGTACTGGTTCCCCACGCTGATGCGGGGCGAGAACAAGATCGTCGCCAGCACCGAGCAGACCATCTACTACAAGTCCGGGATCCTCGACTACAAGAAGGTCATGCCGTTCCCGCAGGGCCTGAAGTTCCTGGTGGGCAGCATGGTCGCCACGCAGGACGAGTTCCGGACGGCGCCCGGCGCGGTCGAGGGCTTCGAGTGCGGCACCAGCTCGTTCAACTGGGACATCCCGGCCACCTGCCCGACGGGCTCGATGCTCAACGTCCGCTACCAGGCGCCCAGCTGCTGGAACGGCGTCGACCTCGACTCCCCCAACCACAAGAGCCACATGGCGTACCCCGTCAACGGTGAGTGCCCGGCGACCCACCCGGTCGCGGTGCCGATGATCGAGTTCAAGCTCTCGTGGCCGGCCGACGGCACCATGTCCGACGTCCGGTTCAGCAGCGGTCGCGGCTACTCGTTCCACTACGACTTCTTCAACGCGTGGGACCCGGCCACCCTCAAGGCGCTCACCGAGCACTGCATCAACGGCGGCCTGCAGTGCAACCCCCGCGGCTACGACCTCTACAAGCCGTGGGCCGGCGCCGTGCTCGACGCGAGCTACAACCTCATCCCGTAACCCCCTCGACGCACGGCCCGGCCGCACCCGTCGAAGGCCCGGCCGGGCCGTGCTCCCACCCCCTCCGTAAGGACACTCCATGCACACCCCTGTCCCTTCGCGCGCCCGAGCGTGGGCCGCCGCCGTAGTCGCGGCCGCGGTCGTCGCGGTCGGCGCACTGGCCGCCGCGACCACCGCGAACGCCGCCCCCGTCAACCTCTCGCAGGGCAAGACCGCCACGGCGAGCTCGTCCGAGAACACCGGCTACCTGGCCGCCGCCAACGCGGTCGACGGCAACGCCGGCACCCGCTGGGCCAGCCTCGCGGCCGACCCGCAGTGGCTCCAGGTCGACCTCGGCCAGAGCGCCACGCTCGACCACGTGACCCTCGTGTGGGAGGCCGCGTACGGCAAGGCGTTCACCGTGCAGACCTCCGCCGACGGGTCCGCCTGGGCCACCGCGGCCACCGTCACCAACGGCACCGGCGGCACGCAAGACGTCGCCGTCTCGGGCACCGCCCGGTTCGTGCGTCTCAACCTGACCGCCCGCGCCACCGGCTACGGCTACTCGCTGTGGGAGTTCCAGGTCTTCGGCACCACGGGCACCGTGACGCCGCCGAGCGGCACGTGCGGCACGACGAACGTCGCGCTGAACAAGCCCGCGACCGCGTCGTCCGTGCAGACCGGCTCCGACTACACCGCCAACCTCGCGTTCGACGGCAAGAGCGACACCCGCTGGTCGAGCGCGGCGTCCGACCCGCAGTGGCTGCAGGTGGACCTCGGCTCGTCGCAAAGCCTGTGCCGGGTCGAGCTGGACTGGGAGGGCGCGTACGGCAAGGCGTTCACCATCCAGGCGTCGGCGAGCGCCACGACCGGCTACACGACCATCGGTACCGTGACCAACGGCACCGGCGGCAAGCAGGTGGTCGCCGTCAGCGGCAGCGGTCGCTACGTGCGCATCGTCGGCACCGCGCGCGGCACCGGCTACGGCTACTCACTGTGGGAGGCACGCGTGTACACGGGCTCCGGGTCCACCCCCGACCCCACCCCGACCGGCCCGACGGTCCCCGCCGCCGACCCGGTGAACCCGGACTTCGGCCCGAACACCTACGTGTTCACCCCGACGACGCCGGCGGCCACGGTCCAGAACACCGTCAACCAGGTGTTCGCCACCCAGGAGTCCAACCAGTTCGGCACCGAGCGCGCGCAGTTCCTGTTCGAGCCCGGCGCGTACAGCGTGCAGGCCAACATCGGCTTCTACACGTCCATCAACGGCGTGGGTCGCAACCCCGACGACGTGCAGATCAACGGCGGCGTCTGGGTGGATGCGCAGTGGTTCGGCGGCAACGCGACGCAGAACTTCTGGCGCTCTGCGGAGAACTTCGCCGTGACGCCGAGCACCGGGCAGGCCCGCTGGGCCGTCGCGCAGGCGGCGCCGTTCCGTCGGATCCACGTGAAGGGCAACATCTCGCTGGACTCGTCGGCCTACGGCTGGGCGTCGGGCGGGTACATCGCCGACTCGAAGATCGACGGCCAGGTCGTCTCCTACACCCAGCAGCAGTGGTACACCCGCGACTCGAGCGTGGGCTCGTGGACCGGCTCGCTCTGGAACCAGGTGTTCTCCGGCGTGCGCAACGCCCCGGCCACCAGCTTCCCGGCCCCGGCCATCACCACCTTGCCGACGACGGGCGCCGTGCGGGAGAAGCCGTACCTCTACAAGGAGAACGGGCGCTGGGCGGTCTTCGTCCCGAGCCTCCGCAACGGCAGCACCGGCACCACCTGGGAGAACGGCTCGACGCCCGGTACGTCGCTCGGCCTCGACACGTTCTACCTGGCCAAGCCGGGCGTCACGGGCGCGACCCTCAACCAGGCGCTCGCGCAGGGCCTGAACGTGATGTTCACGCCCGGCGTCTACCACCTCGACCAGACGCTCAACGTCACGCGGGCCAACACCGTCGTGATGGGCCTCGGGATGGCAACGATCGTGCCGGACAACGGCGTCGACGGGATCCGCACGGCCGACGTGGACGGCGTGAAGATCGCCGGGCTGCTGTTCGACCAGGGCACCACGAAGTCGCACGCCGTCGTCCAGCTCGGCGTCGCCGGCGCGCACACGGACCACGCGGCCAACCCGCAGTCGATCCAGGACGTCTTCGTGCGGATCGGCGGCGTCGTCGCCGGCAAGGCCGACAACGGGATCATCGTCAACGCGGACGACACGATCATCGACCACATCTGGTCCTGGCGCGCCGACCACGGGGCCGGGGCCGGCTGGACCGAGAACACGTCGGACTACGGTCTCGTCGTCAACGGGAACGACGTCAACGGCTACGGCCTGTTCGTCGAGCACTACCAGAAGTACAACCTGCTCTGGAACGGCGAGCGCGGCCGCGTGATCTTCTTCCAGAACGAGCTGCCGTACGACCCGCCCAGCGTGGCGGCGTGGTCGCACGACGGGATCCGCGGGTACGCCGCCTACAAGGTGGCGGCGAACGTGACCACGCACGAGGCCTGGGGTCTGGGCTCCTACTGCGTGTTCACCACGGACCCGTCCATCACGGTCGACAACGGCTTCGAGGTCCCGGTCGCGCCGGGCGTGAAGCTGCACAGCCTGTCGACCGTGTCCCTGGGCGGCAAGGGCACCTACGCCCACGTCGTCAACGGCGTCGGGCCGCAGGCGTCCGGCACCGAGACCAAGCCGGCCACGGTCACCCAGTACCCGTGACCTGCTCCTGAAGCGCCGACGGCCCCGGATCTGCGGAACCGGGGCCGTCGGCGTATCTCACCCCCGCCCTGCGCACTCCTTCGTGGCACCCTCCATAGCGGGGGGCGCCGCGCCGTCGTGCGGCTCGCCAGGACGAGAGGGACATTCCATGCCGGAGCAGCTGTTGACCCGACAGGCGGTCGCGTTCGACCCGGCCACCCACGGGTTCGCGTTCCCGAACGCGTTCGTCAACGAGGTGCTCACGCTGCCCAACGGCGCGAAGATCACGACGGCGGGCCGTTGCGGCGGGATGGCGTACGCGGCGCTCGACTACTTCCTCGCCGGGCAGCCGGTCCCCCGCTGGCGCGCCGACCTGTGGGCGCCCGGCCGCGTTCCGCCCGACAGCCACTGGCTCGCCCAGCTGTTCACGCAGCGGCTGCGCGACTCGTTCTTCACCGGGTCCGCCGCCAAGTTCGTCACCTGGTCGCTGCACTCCGACGACGAGACCTGGGTGTTCAAGGGCGTGACGCGGTGGACGAAGGAGGAGGAGCTGCCGCGGGTCGTGCGGTCGATCGACGCCGGCCGGCCGGTGGTCCTCGGGCTCGTCGTCGCCCGGTCGCTGGCCGCCATCGGCGACAACCACCAGGTCATCGCCTACGGCTACGAGCAGGACCGGTCGACCGGGCGGGTCACCCTCACCCTCCATGACAACAACACGCCCGGCCGCCCCGTGACCCTCACCTCGGAGAAGGACCAGCACGACTGGACGGCGTCCAACGGGCACGCGTGGCGCGGCTTCTTCGTGCAGGACTACACGCGCAGGCCCCCGCGCGTCCTGACGACGCACGCCCCCGACGCCAAGGACCAGGTCTCCACGGGAGACACCGTCAAGCTCTCGCACGTGTGGACCGGCCTCACGCTGCACTCGCACGACCGGGCGTACGTGCACCCCGGGTCCGACGGGCTCCAGCAGGTCACGGCCTTCGGCGGTGCCGACGACAACGACCGGTGGCTGCTGGTCGGCACGGCCGGGACCCCCGCGGGCACCGACCTGCGCGACGGCTCGGTGATCCGGCTCCGGCACGTGTCGACCGGCCGCTGGCTGCGCAGCGCGTCCGGCGTGCCGTCACCCCTCTCCCACCAGCAGGAGGTCAGCGCGGGCGACATCGCCGACGACCAGGCCGACTGGCGCGTCGAGGTCATCGACGACCGCCCGTGGACCGCCGGCGCGCGCGTGCGCCTCGTGCACGTCGCCACGAACGCCGCGCTGCACTCCCACCGCGCCTCCGACGCCCGGCTCACCGCCGGCCAGCAGGAGGTCACGGGCTACGCGAAGCGCGACGTCAACGACTGGTGGACGGTGCTCGAGCTCAGCTGACGGTGCCGCGCAGCACGGGCAGCTCGGGGGGCCCGAACGCCACGTTGAACCCGCTCGTGACCGATACCTCGTCACCGCTGACGGACGCCGTCGCCGTGAGGACGAACGGCGACTCGACGAACCGGCAGGTCACCACGTAGGTGTCCGGTGCGGTCCACGCACCGCTGACGAGGACGTCCTCGGGGTCGTGGGGGCGTCGGAGCGTGGTGCGCGTCAGCGCGGGCTGCGCGTGCCCGACCGAGAGGATCACCGTCTCGTCCTCGTGGTCGACGGTGAGCCGGTCGTGCCCGTCCCCGACCTCGAGCACCGCGTGCCGGACCCCGAGCGTGTTCGGCGCGAACGTGATCGTCCGTCCGCTGAGCCGGTCGCCCGTCGGCGTGGTCGGTGCGCCGTGCGGCGGATCGAGGCGGAGGTCCTCCAGCCGCTGGGTCAGCCGGTGCCGGGCGGCGTGGTCGTCGCGCAGCGGGCCGTCCGACAGCCCGGGCAGCAGGTGCTCCCAGACCAGCGCCAGCTCGCCGTGCATCTCGCCCACGCCCGCCGTGATCGCCACGACCACGTCCTGCGCCGGCAGCACCACGCAGTACTGCCCGAAGGCGCCGTCGCCGCGGTAGCTGTCGTGCCGCCCGCGCCAGAACTGGAACCCGTAGCCCTGCGCCCAGTCGATGTCGGGGTTGCCGTCGTTGGGCACCTGCTTCGTCGTCGCCTGCGCCGCCCACCCGTCGGGGAGCACCCGTCGTCCGTCCCAGACGCCGTCCTGCAGGTAGAGCAGACCGAGGGCCGCGATGTCCTCGGTGGTCCCCGACATGCCCGTGCCGCCCGCGTCGATCCCGGCCGGCGACTGCTGCCACGTCGCGCCCTCGATGCCGAGCGGCTCGAACAGCCGCGGGCCGAGGTAGTCGAGCAGCCGCTGACCGGTCAGCTTCTGCACCAGCGCCGAGAGCACGTGCGTGCCGGCCGTGTTGTAGACGAAGAACGTGCCCGGCTCGTGCTCCACCGGCTCGGCGAGGAACGCCGCCACCCAGTCGTCCGTGGCCCGCACGCGCTCCGTCGGGTCCGTGTCGTGCCCGGTCGTCATGGTCAGCAGGTGCCGCACCCGCATGCGCTGGAGGTTCTCGTCGGGCTCGTCCGGCGCCTCGTCGGCGAAGTGGTCGAGCACCAGGTCGTCGACGGTGAGCAGCCCCTCGGCCACCGCGAACCCGACGGCGGTCGACGTGAAGCTCTTGCTCAGCGAGAAGAGCTCGTGCAGCCGGTCCGCCGCGAACGGCGCCGCCCACCCCTCCGCGACCACCGACCCGTGCCGCACCACCATGAGCGAGTGCAGCTCCGGCCAGGCCTCGAGGGCGTCGACCAGGTCGAGCAGGGCCCGAGGGTCGACCCCCTGCTCCTCGGGCGTGGATCGGGGCAGTCGGCGGCGTCCAGGCATGCGCCCACCCTGCCACCGGTCCTGGGCCTCCGCGCGGACGAGAACGTCTCGAGAACGGCAGTTCACCGCGAGAACGGCAGTTCACAGTGCCGTTCTCGCGGCAAAGTGCCGTTCTCGAGACGGCAGCCGGCGCCCTGGGCTGGCCCCGAGACGCGACGAAGCCCCGGTCCGCRYGCGGACCGGGGCTTCGCTGCGTGCTGGGTCAGCCCACCTGAGGCAGGGTGCCCGTGCCGCCGTCGCTGATCGTCGGGCCCGCCGCGGGCAGGTCGGTGCCCGAGCTCGGCGTGCCGTAGGACGACGCCGCACCGACGGCGACCGGCTCCGGCACCGTGGCGCCCTTGGGGACGCCGCGGAACGTGAACTCCCCGAGCAGGCCTTCGCCCTCGGCGTCCACGATCACCAGCTGGCCGGCCTTGAGCTCGCCGAACAGGATCTTCTCGGACAGCGCGTCCTCGATGTCCCGCTGGATGGCGCGGCGCAGCGGCCGAGCACCCAGGACCGGGTCGTAACCCTTCTCCGACAGCAGCTTCTTGGCCGCGGGCGTGATCTCGATGGCCATGTCCTTGTCCCGCAGGCGCTTGTCCAGCTTGGCGACCATGAGGTCGACGATCGCGAAGATCTCCGGCTGGGACAGCTGGGGGAACACGACCACGTCGTCGACGCGGTTGAGGAACTCAGGCCGGAAGTGCTGCTTGAGCTCGTCGTTGACCTTGGACTTCATGCGCTCGTACGACGTCGACAGGTCGCCGCCGGCCTGGAAGCCGGTCATGAGGCCCTTGGCGATGTCCCGGGTGCCGAGGTTCGTGGTCATGATGATGACGGTGTTCTTGAAGTCGACCACGCGGCCCTGCGAGTCGGTCAGGCGACCGTCCTCGAGGATCTGCAGCAGCGAGTTGAAGATGTCCGCGTGCGCCTTCTCGACCTCGTCGAAGAGGACCACGGAGAACGGCTTGCGCCGCACCTTCTCGGTCAGCTGGCCGCCCTCGTCGTACCCGACGTAGCCGGGGGGCGAGCCGAACAGCCGCGAGACCGTGTGCTTCTCCGAGAACTCGGACATGTCGAGCTGGATGAGCGCGTCCTCGTCGCCGAACAGGAACTCCGCGAGCGCCTTGGCCAGCTCGGTCTTCCCGACGCCCGTGGGGCCGGCGAAGATGAACGACCCACCGGGACGCTTCGGGTCCTTGAGGCCCGCACGCGTACGACGGATGGCCTGCGAGAGCGCCTTGATGGCGGCGTCCTGGCCGACGACCCGCTTGTGCAGGTTCTCCTCCATGTGGAGCAGGCGGCTGGACTCCTCCTCGGTGAGCTTGAACACCGGGATGCCCGTGGCGATCGCCAGCACCTCGGCGATGAGCTCCTCGTCCACCTCCGCGACCGCGTCGAGGTCGCCGGACTTCCAGGCCTTCTCCTTCTCCACGCGCTTGAGACCGAGCTGCTTCTCGGCGTCGCGGAGACGGGCTGCCTTCTCGAAGTCCTGCTCGTCGATCGCCGACTCCTTGTCGCGGCGCGTCTCGGCGATCTGCTCGTCGAGCTCGCGCAGCTCCGGGGGAGCCGTCATGCGGCGGATGCGCAGGCGGGCGCCGGCCTCGTCGACCAGGTCGATCGCCTTGTCCGGCAGGTAGCGGTCGTTGACGTACCGGTCCGCCAGGGTGGCGGCGGCGACCAGCGCGGCGTCCGTGATGGACACGCGGTGGTGGGCCTCGTACCGGTCGCGCAGACCCTTGAGGATCTCGATCGCGTGCTGCAGGTTCGGCTCCGCCACCTGGATCGGCTGGAAACGACGCTCCAGGGCCGGGTCCTTCTCGACGTACTTGCGGTACTCGTCGAGCGTGGTGGCACCGATGGTCTGCAGCTCGCCGCGCGCCAGCATCGGCTTGAGGATGCTCGCGGCGTCGATGGCGCCCTCGGCGGCACCCGCCCCGACGAGGGTGTGGATCTCGTCGATGAACAGGATGATGTCGCCGCGCGTGCGGATCTCCTTGAGCACCTTCTTCAGGCGCTCCTCGAAGTCACCGCGGTAGCGGCTGCCGGCCACGAGCGCGCCCAGGTCCAGCGTGTACAGCTGCTTGTCCTTGAGCGTCTCGGGCACGTCGCCGCGCACGATGTCCTGCGCGAGGCCCTCGACGACGGCGGTCTTGCCGACGCCGGGCTCCCCGATGAGGACCGGGTTGTTCTTGGTGCGGCGGGACAGCACCTGCATGACCCGCTCGATCTCCTTCTCGCGCCCGATGACCGGGTCGAGCTTGCCGTCGCGGGCAGCCTGCGTGAGGTTGCGACCGAACTGGTCGAGGACGGCGCTGCCCGAGGGCTGCCCCTCCTGGGGACCGCCGGCGGCGACGGGCTCCTTGCCCTGGTAGCCGGAGACGAGCTGGATGACCTGCTGGCGCACGCGGTTCAGGTCCGCGCCCAGCTTGTTGAGGACCTGGGCGGCGACGCCCTCGCCCTCGCGGATGAGGCCGAGCAGGATGTGCTCGGTCCCGATGTAGTTGTGACCCAGCTGGAGCGCCTCGCGCAGCGACAGCTCGAGCACCTTCTTGGCGCGCGGGGTGAAGGGGATGTGGCCCGACGGAGCCTGCTGGCCCTCGCCGATGATCTCCTGCACCTGGGCGCGGACGGCCTCGAGCGAGATGCCGAGCGACTCGAGGGCCTTGGCGGCGACGCCCTCACCCTCGTGGATCAGGCCCAGCAGGATGTGCTCCGTGCCGATGTAGTTGTGGTTGAGCATCCGTGCCTCTTCTTGGGCAAGGACGACCACGCGACGGGCTCGGTCCGTGAATCTCTCGAACATGTGCACTCCTCACGAGCTGCGTGCCGGCTCCCCTGGCTGGCGCACCGGGGGACGACGGACGGCGGCGTTGTTTCGATGCTAACGGGGGGCTGGTGCCGGGACTGCCCGTGTTCGCCGCAGGCGTGACGACGGCCCCCGGTTGCCCAGGGTCATGGATCGCCGGAGCGCCCGGGTCTAGCGTCGATGTGCCCGAAGGGCGTCCCGGGCGAGCAGGGGCGACGACGCCTCGGCCACCCGAACCCGCACGACTCCTGGTTGTCCTCGAGGGGAGGGGTCCCATGGGTCCCCGACGACTGCTGCTCGCCTTGTCCTCCGCTGCGCTGCTCGTCCTGGCGCCGTCCACCGCGTACGCGCACCACCCAGATCCGTCGCCCGAGCCGCAGCTGCTCACCTCCGGGCTGTCGGGCGCCTGGGGAAGCACCGTCGGCCCGGACGGCGCCCTGTACGTGGCGGAGTCCGGGACCGGGGAGGTCTCCCGGATCGACCCGCGCACCGGCGCGACGACCACGTTCGCCTCCGGCCTGCCGACCGCCCCGAACGGCGGCCCCCACGACATCGCGTTCGTGCGGGGGACGCCGTACGTGCTGGTCGGCTTCGTCACGCCAGAGGCAGGCGGCGCTGAGGGCAACGTGGACGGCATCTACCGGATGGACGGACCCAGCGCGTTCACGCTCGTGGCGGACATCGGTGACTTCGCCAGAAACAACCCGCCGAGCACCGACTTCTTCATCGCGACGGGCGTCCCGTACGCGCTCGAGCCGTACGCCGGCGGCTTCCTGGTCACCGACGGCCACCACAACCGCGTCTACCAGGTGGGTCTCGACGGCTCGGTGTCGGTGCGGATCGCGTTCGAGAACATCGTCCCGACGGGACTGGACACGGTCGGCTCCCGGGTCTACATGGCCGAGGCCGGCCCCCTGCCGCACCTCGCGGCGGACGGCAAGGTCGTGACGTTCGGCAAGCGCTCCACGACCGCGACCGAGGTCGCCGCCGGCGGGCCGCTCATGGTCGACGTCCAGGCCGCGCACGGGCACACCCTGTACGCGCTCGCGCAGGGCGACTGGCCGCTCGGCGGGCAGGCGGGCTCCCCGGCGGCGCCCGACACGGGCCTGCTGCTGAAGGTCGGCAGGGACGGCTCGCTCGACGTCGTCGCCGACGGCCTCGACCAGCCGGTGTCGTTCCAGATCATCCGCGGCACGGCCTACGTCGTCACGCTCGGCGGGGAGGTGTGGACCGTCGATCTCGGTCGGCACGGCCACTGACGCACGCCGAAGGGCCGGGCCGCGGGCTCGGCCCTTCGGCGCGTCCGGGGACTCACGACCGACGTCCAGAGTTCACGATGCCGAAATCGATGGCCGGTTGGGTGAGCCACGCCGACGTACCGGTGGCCGTAGCCTGACGCAGCAGACGACGCAAGGAGCCTGGATGACCCCGCCCGACCTCGTCGTGCGCGCCGGCCGCGCATGGATCGACGGTGCGCTGCGCCCGGCCGAGGTCCACGTGACCGACGGCGTGGTCACCGCGGTCGACGGCCCCGTGCCGCCGGGTGTCCCGGTCGTCCGGCTCGCCGACGAGGAGGTGCTGCTCCCGGGCCTGGTCGACAGCCACGTGCACGTCAACGAGCCCGGCCGCACCCACTGGGAGGGCTTCGCCTCGGCGACGCGCGCGGCCGCCGCCGGTGGCGTGACCACGCTCGTCGACATGCCCCTCAACTCGATCCCACCCACCACGACGGTCGCGGCCCTCGAGGCGAAGCGTGCCGCGACGGTGGGCAAGCTCAGCGTCGACGTCGCGTTCTGGGGCGGCGCCGTGCCGGAGAACCTCGGCTCGCTGGCGCCGCTGCACGCCGCGGGCGTCCGGGGGTTCAAGGCGTTCCTCACGCCGTCGGGCGTCGACGAGTTCGGGCACCTCGACGGGGTGCAGCTCGAGACCGCCCTCGCGGAGGTGGCCGGCCTGGGCAGCGTGCTGATCGTGCACGCCGAGGACCCCGCCGACCTGCGCGGGGACGGCGCGCTCGGCCCGCGCTACGCGGACTTCCTGGCCAGCCGGCCCCCGCTCAGCGAGCGCCACGCGATCGCCCGCGTCATCGACGCGATGCGCCGCACCGGCGCCCGCGCGCACGTGCTGCACCTGTCCGACGCCGGATCCCTCGGTCTGGTCCGGTCCGCCAAGGCCGAGGGCCTGCCCCTGACGGTCGAGACCTGCCCGCACTACCTCGCGCTGCGGGCGGAGGACGTGCCCGAGGCCGCGACGCAGTTCAAGTGCTGCCCGCCCGTCCGCGACGCCGCCAACCAGGACCTGCTGTGGGCCGCGGTGCTGGACGGCACCATCGACGCGATCGTCTCCGACCACTCGCCGTCCACCGCGGACCTCAAGGGCACCGACTTCGGGCTGTCGTGGGGCGGCATCGCCGGGCTGCAGCTGGGGCTGTCGGTGGTGTGGACGCAGGCGCGCACGCGCGGGGTGCCGCTCGAGGCGCTGCTGCCTCTGTTCACCACGGGTCCGGCGCGGGTCGCCGGGCTGGTGGGGCTCGGCGTGCTGGAGGTCGGCGCGCCCGCGCACCTCGTCGCGTTCGCACCGGACGACGAGCGCGTGGTCGACGTGCACCGCCTCGAGCACCGCAACCCGGTCTCGCCCTACGACGGGACCACGCTGGCCGGCGCGGTGCGCACGGTGTGGCTGCACGGCTCGCCCGTCGTCGAGCGCGGGGCGGTCACCGCGCCCGGCACCGGTCGCGTGCTGCTGCCGGAGACCGCCCGTGCGTGAGCGCTCAGGCCTCGCGGTGCCGGTGGCCGAGCGCCGAGGCGACGAGGGCCAGCACCCCGGCGAACAGCATCCCGACGCCCACGCCCTGCTCGCCGCCCACGCGCAGCAGCAGAGCGCCGACACCCGCGCCGACCAGGATCAGGACKACCGCGAGCGACCGGCGCGCCCAGCCGTCGCCGCTGCCGCCGGCCAGCCGGCTGTCCGCAGCGAGGCCGGTCAGCGTGGAGGTCACGACGACGGTGGTCACGTCCTTGACCGCCAGGCGCCGGGCGGTCGCCGCCTGCAGCCCCATGGCGACGGCGAGCAGGGTGGTCACGACGAGCGCCCAGACGGTGCCCTCCTGCGGTGGGGCGACGAGCGCCCCGAGACCGAGCGCGACCGCCAGCACGCCGGTCGCGGCGAACGTCGTGCTCGTGCGGTGCGACCAGCCCGCGGGTGCGCTGCGCAGCACGCGACCGCCCACCGCGGCGCCGCCCAGGAAGCCGGCGAGCGCGAGCGTCGGGCCGAGGATCGGCAGGTCGTCCGCGCCCGCGAGCGCCATGCCGAGGATGACGACGTTGCCGGTCATGTTCGCGGTGAACACACGGTCCAGGCCCAGGTAGCCGACGGCGTCGACGATGCCCGTCGTGAACGTCAGCGCCAGCATGAGCACCAGGTGGCGGCGGGCGTCGTCCCATGTCTTCATCACGGCGTCATGGTGGGGGTGCGGGACCGATGAGCGCAACGCTGCAGCCAGGCACCGGCCCGATCCGGGCGACGACGTACCTGGCGTCCACGCCGGCGACGGTGCTGTGGGGCCGGCTCCCGTGCGCGACCGACGAGCCCGTGCTGCGGGTCGCGGCCGGCACCGAGGTCACCATCGACACGGTCAGCCACGAGGGCCTGCTCGACGACCAGGGCAGCGACCCGATGGCGTTCTTCACGGGCCACGGCGTCGACCCGCGGGACGTGCTCAGCGACGCCGTCGAGATCGTCGGCACCCTGACCCGCGACCCGGACGACGGCCCGCACGTGGTGACCGGCCCCATCCACGTCGAGGGCGCGGTGCCCGGCGACCTGCTGGCCGTCACGGTGCTCGAGACGACGCCGCGGGTCCCGTACGGCGTGATCTCCAACCGGCACGGCCGTGGCGCGCTGCCGGGCGAGCTGCCGCGCGGGCCCGAGAACGTCAGCGTGTTCGCGACGGTCAGGCAGACCGAGGACGGCCCGGTCGGCTGCCTGCCGGCGGTCGAGGGCGGCGAGCGGCTCGTCGAGTTCCCGCTCGCGCCGTTCCTCGGGATCATGGGCGTCGCCGTGGCGGGCGACGAGCGGCCGCACTCCGTGCCGCCCGGCGCGCACGGCGGCAACATCGACATCAACCTGCTGCAGGTGGGCAGCACGCTGTACCTGCCGGTGCAGGTCCCCGGCGCGCTCGCCTACGTCGGCGATCCGCACTTCGCGCAGGGCGACGGCGAGGTGGCGCTCACGGCGCTGGAGGCCTCGCTGCGGGTCACGCTCCGGTTCGACGTCGTCCCGGCCGCCGAGGCCCGCGCGCGGTTCGGGTCGTTCGAGGGACCGCTCGTCGAGACGCCGGAGTACCTGGTGCCGACGGGCCTCGACGCGGACCTCGACGAGGCGGTCCGCCGGTGCGTCCGGGCGGCGCTCGCGCTGCTGCAGGCCCGCTGGGGCCTCGACGAGCACCTCGCCTACGCGTACCTGTCGGCGGCGGCCGACATCAACATCTCGCAGGTGGTCGACCGGGTGTGCGGCGCGCACGCCCGGATCCGCATCGCTGACTTCGACGGGCTGGCCCGATGATCCCCGACGACCTCCAGGCCGCCTTCGACGCCTACGAGCACGCGCTCGCGCAGGACGACGTTGCGGCCCTCGACGACGCGTTCGCGCCGGGACCGGACACGCTGCGCGGCGACAGCGGCGGCCTGCTCGTCGGGCACGACGCCATCAGCGCGTTCCGCGGCGCCCGCGGCGGCATCTCCCCGCGCGTGCTGGACCGCGTGGAGTCGCGCCGGCTGGCCGACGACTGCTGGCTGATCGTCGCGACCTCCCGCTACGACGGCGGCGGCACCGGCCTGCAGACCCAGGTGTGGCAGCGGCCGGACGGTCGCTGGCGGATCACCGCGGCCCACGTGACCGGGCGGACGCCGAGCTTCGACACGGCGGTCTGGCGGACGGTCGGCGACCCGCTCTACCAGGGCGCGTTCGAGGGTCCCCTGCTCGGGCTGCGGGTCGCGGTCAAGGACGTGTTCGCGGTCCGCGGCTACCGCATCGGCGCCGGCAACCCCACCTGGCTGCGCGGCGCCGCCCCCGAGCGCCAGCACGCCCCGGTGGTCCTCGACCTGCTCAAGGGTGGCGCCTCCGTCCGCGGGCTGGCGCGCACCGACGAGCTGGCGTACTCGATCGCCGGCACCAACCCCCACTACGGCACCCCGGCCAACGGCGCCCTGCCCGGCGCGCTGCCCGGCGGCTCGTCGAGCGGCCCGGCCACCGCCGTCGCCACCGGCCAGGCGGACGTCGGCCTGGCCAGCGACACCGGCGGCTCCATCCGCGTCCCCGCGTCGTACCAGGGCCTGTGGGGCCTGCGGACCACCCACGGGCTGGTCCCGCGGCAGGGCATGGTGCCGCTCGCGCCGTCCTTCGACACCGTCGGCTGGCTGACCCGCGACGGCGCGACGCTCGAGGCCGTGGCGGCGTGGTGCCTCGAGGACGACGCCCCGCTGCTCCCCGCGCGTCGGGTGGTGCCGGTCGAGGTGCTCCAGCTGGTCGAGCCGGCCACCCGCGAGGCGTTCGAGGCCTGGGCCGGGGGCACCGTCGAGGAGGTCGAGGTCGGCCCGCTCGACGAGTGGTCCGAGGCGTTCCGCGTCGTGCAGGCCGCCGAGGCATGGCGGGCGCACGGCGCCTGGCTCACCGAGCACCCCGACGCGGTCGGCGGCGCGGTCCGCGCCAGGTTCGCGCTCGCCAGCCAGGTCACGGCCGACCAGGAGGCCGCCGCGCGGGCGCAGGTCGAGCGGCTCGTCCAGGTGATCCGCTCGATCGCCGACGACGCCGTCCTCGTGCTCCCGACGACGCCCGGCCCGGCCCCCGCCCGGACCGCGAGCGCCGAGGAGGTCGACGGCGTCCGCGCGGCGACCTTGCGAATGACGGCCTTGGCCGGCATCGGCGGCCTGCCCGCGCTGTCCGTGCCCGCGCTGCGGTACCCGTCGGCGCTCGGCCCGGCACCCGTCGGCGTCTGCTTCGTCGGGCCCCGCGGCAGCGACCTGTCCCTCGTCCGTCACGCCCGCTCCCTCGGAGGACCCGCATGACCGCCCCGGTGAACCCGCCGCCCCGCCTGCTCATGGGCCCCGGGCCCGTCAACGCGGACCCGCGCGTGCTGCGGGCGCTGTCCACCCCGCTGATCGGCCAGTACGACCCGGTCATGACCGGCTACATGAACGAGACCATGGCGCTGTACCGCGAGGTCTTCGCGACGACCAACGAGGCGACCCTCCTGGTGGACGGCACGTCCCGCGCGGGGATCGAGGCGGCTCTGGTGTCCCTGGTCCGGCCCGGGCAGCGCGTGCTCGTGCCGGTGTTCGGACGCTTCGGGCACCTGCTGGCCGAGATCGCGCTGCGCGCGCAGGCCGAGGTGCACACCATCGAGGTGCCCTGGGGCCAGGTGTTCACCGCTGCGGCCGTCGAGGAGGCGATCGTCCGCGTCCGGCCGCACCTGCTCGCCATGGTGCAGGGCGACACGTCGACGACGATGAACCAGCCGCTCGACGAGCTCGGCGCGATCTGCCAGAAGCACGGCGTGCTGCTCTACACGGACGCCACCGCGTCGCTGGGCGGCAACCCGTTCGAGATGGACGCATGGGGCATCGACGCCGCGACCGCGGGCCTGCAGAAGTGCCTGTCCGGTCCGTCGGGCAGCGCCCCGATCAGCCTCTCCGACGCGGCCGTGGAGGTCATCCGCGGCCGGCGCCGCATCGAGGCCGGCCTGCGCGAGGAGTCCGACGAGGACGCCGGCGAACCGGTGCACTCCAACTACTTCGACCTCGGCATGGTCCTCGACTACTGGGGTCCGCGGCGGCTCAACCACCACACCGAGGCGACGAGCATGCTCTACGCCGCGCGGGAGTGCGCCCGGATCATCCTCGACGAGGGGCGGCAAGCCGTCATCGATCGTCACGAGCGCGCCGGGCGGGCCATGCTCGCGGGTGTCCGCGGCCTGGGCCTGACCGTGTTCGGCGACGTCGCGCACAAGATGAACAACGTGGTGGCGGTCGAGATCCCGGACGGGGTGGACGGCGATGCCGCCCGCGGCGCCATGCTGCAGGACTTCGGCATCGAGATCGGCACGTCGTTCGGCCCGCTGCACGGGCGCGTCTGGCGCATCGGCACCATGGGCGCGAACGCGCGCCTGGACACCGTGCTGGTGACGCTCGCGGCCCTCGAGCAGGTGCTGCGCCGGGCGGGGGCGCGCGTCCCGCAGGGGGGCGGCGTCGACGCCGCCCACGAGGCGTTCTGAATGGACCCCGTCGACCTGCACGCGGCCGCCCGCCGCATCATGGCGCGCTGCGACGAGCTCGCCGCGTACACGTCGATGACCGGCGGGATCGAGCGCGTCTACCTGTCCCCCGAGCACGCCCGCGTGAACCGCGTCGCGGCGCGGTGGATGCGCGAGGTCGGCCTCGACACGCGCCAGGACGAGGCCGGCAACCTCGTCGGCCACCTGGACGGCCACGACCCCGAGGCGCCCGCGCTCCTGCTGGGCTCGCACCTCGACACGGTGCGCGACGCCGGCCGCTACGACGGCATCCTCGGCGTGCTCATGGCGATCGAGGTGGTCCGGGCGCTGCGCCCCCGCGCGTCGTCGCTGCGGTTCGGGCTCGACGTCGTCGCGTTCTGGGACGAGGAGGGCGCCCGGTTCGGCACGGCGCTCCTCGGGTCGTCCGCGATGGCCGGGCGGTGGAACGAGGCGTGGTGGGACCTCACCGACGAGCACGGCACGACGCTGCGCACCGCGTTCAGCGAGTTCGGCCTCGACCCGGGCCGGGTCGGCGCGGCGGCGCGCACCCCGGAGTCACTTGCCGGCTACCTCGAGGCGCACATCGAGCAGGGTCCGGAGCTCGACGACGGCGGCGCACCGCTGGGCGTCGTCACCTCGATCGCGAGCGCCCGGCGGTTCGCCGTGCAGATCGACGGCGAAGCCCGGCACGCGGGCGGCGCGCGGTACGAGAAGCGGCACGACGCCCTGCTGGGCGCCAGCGAGGTCGCGCTCGCCGTCGAGCGGCTGTGCCGGGCCGAGCACCACATCATCGGCACCGTCGGCCGCCTGGAGACGTTCCCGGGTGCGGTGAACGTGGTGCCCGGAGAGGCGCGGCTGACCGTGGACCTGCGCGGCGAGCACGACGACGACCGCGACCGGGTGTGGGGCAGCATCACGCGGGAGCTCGACGAGATCGCCGGGCGCAGGGGGCTCACCTGGTCCGCGCGCGAGCTGCACGAGGCCCCCGCCGTGATGTGCGACGCCCTGCTGCAGGACGTCGTGCGCGCCGGGATCGAGGACACCGGCCGTCGGCACGTGCCCGCGCTGTTCAGTCGCGCGGGCCACGACGCCATGGCCATCGGTGCCGTCACGGGCGTCGGCATGCTGTTCCTGCGCAACCCCGACGGCATCAGCCACCACCCGGACGAGGACGTGAGCCTGGCCGACGTCGAGACGGGCCTGCAGGCGCTGACCGCGACGGTCGAGCACCTGGCCCGCGAGACCGCCTGAGAGGATCGGTCCGTGGAGCCCCTCGTCGTCGACCCCGTCCCCGACATCCGGCTGATCGCCGTCGACATGGACGGGTCCCTGCTCGACGACGAGAAGAAGATCCACGACGACTTCTGGCCGCTGCTCGACGAGCTGGACCGCCGGGGGATCCGGCTGTGCCCGGCCAGCGGTCGCCAGTACGCCACCCTGCGCCGCCAGTTCGGCCGCGACGAGCTGGTCTACATCGCGGAGAACGGCTCGTACGTGGTGCAGCACGACGAGGAGATCAGCTCGGACGGCCTGGACCTGTCGACGGCCCGCGCCGTGGTCGAGGTGGTCCGCGCGGCCACCCACCTGGACCTCGGCACCGTGCTGTGCGGCAAGCGCTCCGCCTACGTCGAGCGGTCCGACCTGGCGTTCCTCGAGCAGGCCACGCCGTACTACGCCAAGCTCGCCGTCGTCGACGACCTGCTCGCCGTCGAGGACCACGTGCTCAAGGTCGCCGTGTACGACTTCGGGTCGTCCACCACCGGCGCCGGACCCTTGCTGGAGCCGTTCGACGCCCTGGTGTCCGGCGAGCACTGGGTCGACGTCATGAGCCCGACCGCGGACAAGGGCCACGCCCTGCGCGCGGTCCAGGACGCGCTCGGGATCACGGCCGAGCAGACCATGGCGTTCGGCGACTACTTCAACGACATCGGCATGCTCGACGCGGCCCACTACTCGTTCGCGATGGACAACGCACACCCCGACGTCCGCGCGCACGCCCGCTTCGTCGCGCCGGCCAACACCGAGAACGGCGTGGTCCGCACGATCCGCTCGGTCCTGGGCCTGTCGTGACCGTCGCGGGCCTGCTGCTGACGCCCGGCTTCGGCGGGAGCCGCGAGAGCGGCCCGCTCGTCGCCGTCGAGAAGGCCGTGGCCCCCCTGCCGGTGCTGCGGCTCGACCTCCCGAAGACCGCCGCCCCGGCGATCGCGCAGGTCCGCGCGCAGGCCGAGGCGTTCGCGTCGTCCCTGGGCGTCGGCACCGACGAGCTGGTCCTCGGCGGCCGCTCGTTCGGTGGCCGGATGTGCTCGATGGCGGTGGCCGACGGCCTGCCCGCCGCCGGCCTGGTGCTGCTGTCCTACCCGCTGCACCCGCCCGGCCGCCCGGACTCCCTGCGCACCGCGCACCTGCCCGACATCCGCGTCCCGGTCCTGGCCGTCTCGGGCTCGACGGACCCGTTCGGGTCGCCCGACGAGCTGACGGCGCACCTGGCCGCGATCCCCGCCCCGCTCACGACTGTCTTCCTGCCCGGACCGCACCTGCCGACGAGCGCCGCCGCGGTGGCGCAGGCCGTCCGCACCTGGCTCGACGCCCTCGCGTGACGACGTCGGCGCGAAAGTTCCACGCAGGTCCCGTCTCGCGCCCTACGCTCCGTCCGTGAGCACCCGCCGCCGCGCCGCGTGGATCGTCGTCGCGGCCGCGTCCGCGCTGGTCATCGGCCCGATCCTGTGGGTGCAGGGCCTCGGCCAGACCGAGGTCCGCGCCGCCGACGACGTCCCGACTACCGCCGTCGCGCTCGTGCTGGGCGCGGGCCTCCGACCGGACGGCAGCCCGTCGGTCTACCTCGCCCGTCGGCTGGATGCCGCGCGCGAGCTGTACGCGCGCGGCGCGGTCGACGTCGTCCTGGTCAGCGGCGACAACGCCCACGCGAACCACGACGAGCCCACCGCGATGCTCGACTGGCTGGTCGCCCACGGCGTCCCGGCCGACCATGTCGTCCGCGACCACGCCGGCTTCGACACCCACGACTCCTGCGTCCGCGCGCACGACGTGTTCGGGGTCGACGCCGCGGTCGTCGTCACGCAGGACTACCACCTGCGCCGCGCGCTGTTCTCCTGCACCGAGGCCGGCATCGCGGTCACGGGCGTCGGCGTCTCGTCCGCCTCCGTGCGCCCGGTCCAGGCGATGTCGTGGCGCGCTCGCGAGCTCGCCGCGTCGTGGCGCGCCGCGTGGGACGCGGTGACCCGGCGCTCCCCCGTGTACGACGGGCCCCGCGAGACGTCGGTGCAGGACGCCCTCGGCCGGTGAGCCGGCGGGTCAGGCCCGGAGGGCGGCCGCCGCGATCGCCTCGATCGTCGCCACGACGCCCGGCACCCGCAGCAGGTCCGGCGTCGTGACCGCGTGCACCTGTCGCACGGACGTGCCCGTGGCGCGGCGGACCACGACGCCGGGCTGCCGCTCCGCGGTCGGGCGGACCAGCTCGGGCAGCAGCGCCACCCCCAGGCCGGCGGCGACCAGCCCCAGCACCGCGACGTAGTCGTCCGTGGCGTAGGCGATCGCCGGCGTGAACCCGCAGGCGGCGCCCGCGCTGAGCAGGTGGCCGCGACAGCGCGGGCAGCCGGCGATCCACGGCTCGCCGGCCAGGTCGCCGAGGTCGAGCTCGGGGCGCCCGGCGGCCGGGTGGTCCGCCGGGAGGGCGACCATCGTCGCGTCGTCGAGCAGGTGGCGGGTCACCAGGCCCGCGAGGTCGTCCTCGCCCCGCCCGAGCTCGACGCCGGGGTAGGCGAACGCCAGCGCGACGTCGGCCGACCCCGCGCGGACCGCTCGGAGCGACTCGGGGGGCTCGGCCTCGTCGAGCGTGACTGTGAGGCCGGGGTGCCGCGCGCGCAGGTCCGCGAGCGCGCCGGGCACGATCGTCGCGGACGCCGACGGGAACGCGACCAGCCGCACCCGCCCGGCGCGCAGGCCCGCCAGCGCCGAGACCTCCGCGTCCGCCGCGCGCAGCGCCGCGCCGACCGTCGAGCCGTGCCGGGCCAGCACCTCTCCGGCCTCAGTGAGCCGGACCGTCCGGCCCGTGCGGTCGAGCAGCGCGGTGCCCAGCCGCCGCTCGAGCCGCCGCACGTGCTGGCTGACCGCGGGCTGGCTGTACCCGAGCAGCGCGGCGGCGCCGGTGATCGTGCCGGCGTCGGCGATGGCGCGCAGCATGCGCAGCGACCCGACCTCGAGCCCGCTCACCCCACCCACCCCCGCGACGTCCGCAGAACCGGTCGTCGGGGCAGTCGGATGCGCGGACGTCCCCGAGCGGTCCCCCGCGATGTCCGCAGATCCGGGCGTCCTGACGACCGATCGTGCGGACGCTCGGGGTGGCAGCTGTGTGTGGGCCATACGCGCAAGTATCACGCTGCGTGATGCCTGGGCGAAGCACCTCGTCATTGTGTGATGAACGGTCCCGCGCGACCATCGACGCATGGACTCCCTCGCCACCCTGCGCGCCGCGTTCACGCCCGTGCCCGGCTACCTCGACGCCGCCACTGCGGGCTGCCGGCCCGGGCCACGACCGAGGCGATGCACGAGGCCATCGAGACGTGGCAGGCGGGCCGGGCGGATCTCGCGGTCTACGACGCGGCCGTCGTGGCCTCCCGCTCGGCGTACGCGCGGCTCGTCGGCACKGACCCGTCGCGGGTGGCCATCGGCTCGCAGACGTCCGCGCTGGTCGGCATGGTCGCCGCGAGCGTGCCCGACGGCGCCGAGGTGCTCGTGGTCGACGGCGACTTCTCGTCCATCGTCTTCCCGTTCCTCGCCCAGGCCGACCGCGGGGTCACCGTGCGCCACGCACCGCTCGAGGAGCTCGCGTCGGCGATCCGGCCCGGCACGCACACGGTCGCGTTCGCGCTGGTCCAGTCGCTCGACGGCCGGGTCGCGGACGTCGACGCCGTCCTCGCCGCGGCKCGCGCGGCCGGTGCCCGCACCGTCTGCGACGTCACCCAGGCCGCCGGGTGGTTGCCCGTGGCGGCGGACCGGTTCGACGTCACCGTGTGCTCGGCCTACAAGTGGCTCTCGGCGCCGCGCGGCACGGCGTTCCTCACCGTCGGGCCGGACCTCCTGGCCGACCTGAGGCCCAGCAGCGCAGGCTGGTACGCGGGCGAGGAGATCTGGTCGTCGGTCTACGGCCCCGACATGGCCCTCGCGCGCGACGCGCGGCGGCTGGACGTCTCCCCCGCGTGGCTGTGCTGGGTGGGCGCCGCGCCGGTGCTCGCCGCGTTCGCCGACGCCGACATCGAGCAGGTCCGGCGGCACGACGTCGGCCTGGCCGACAGCCTCCGCGCGGCCCTCGGCCTCGAGCCCGGCGGCAGCGCGATCGTGGCGCTGCCCGACGACGCCGCGGGGTCGCGACGAGCCCTCCTGGCGGCCGGCGGCACGCGCTCGGCGGGCCGCGGGGGCCGGGTCCGGCTCGCGTTCCACGTGTGGAACGACGACGCGGACGTGGCGCGCGCCGCGGCTGCCCTGAGCAACTCCTGAGGGAAACCTGAGGGTCGGCTCGGGGGTCTCCCTGATATCCCTGGGCCTGACGACGCCGGAATCCTAGGATCGCAAGCAGCACCGGCACCGGCGCCCCGACGCGGTATCACCCGTCGCGCGAGCCGCCCTTCTTCGTCGTCGTCGACTCCCCACAGAGGAATCAGCCATGTCTCAGGTCGCCGGATGGATCACCCATCGCTACCTCAAGTACGCCGTCATCGTCTTCTGGCTCGTCGTCGTCGCGCTCCTCGGACCGCTCGCGGGCAAGCTCACGGGCGCGCAGGACAACGACGCCAAGTCCTGGCTCCCCAGCAACGCCGAGTCGACCGAGGTGCTCGACGTCGCCGGCAGCTTCGTCTCCGCCAACACGATCCCCGCGGTCATCGTCTACGCGCGCTCCTCGGGCCTGACGCGCGACGACCTCGCGGCGATCCAGGCCGACGCGCAGCAGTTCGGCACGCTCGACACGCTCGACGGGCAGGTCGTCGGCCCGATCCCCTCGGAGGACGGGCAGGCCGCGCAGATCATCGTCCCGCTCGACCTGGGCAAGGACGGCTGGAACCTCGCCGCCGACGCGGTCACCGACCTGCGGGCCACGGCGCAGGACGGTCCCGACGGCCTCGACGTCTACGTCACGGGCCCGGCCGGCTCGGCCGCCGACTCGTCGAAGGCCTTCGAGGGCATCGACGGCACGCTGCTGTACGCGGCGGTCGCGGTCGTCATCCTCATCCTGCTCATCACCTACCGCAGCCCGATCCTCTGGATCCTTCCCGTGATCTCCGCGGGGGTCGCGCTCACGGTGTCCCAGGCCGTCATCTACCTGCTGGCGGACAACGTCGACCTCACCGTCAACGCGCAGAGCGCCGGCATCCTCACGGTCCTGGTGTTCGGCGCGGGCACCGACTACGCGCTGCTGATCGTCGCGAGATACCGGGAGGAGCTGCGCAAGCACGGCGACCGGCACGAGGCCATGGCCCTGGCGCTGCACCGGGCCAGCCCCGCGATCATCGCCAGCGGCGCGACCGTCGCCATCAGCATGCTCTGCCTGCTCTTCGCGACCATGAACTCGACGGCCGGTCTCGGCCCGGTCGCCGCGGTCGGCATCGTCGTCGCCCTGCTCGTCATGCTCACGCTGCTGCCCGCCCTGCTGGTCACCTGCGGCCGGTGGATCTTCTGGCCGCGCACACCGCGGCTCGGCGACGACGAGCCGTCGGTGCACGGCTTCTGGGCCCGGGTCGGGGGACGCATCGAGCGTCGTCCGCGCGCCACCTGGGTCGGCACGTCCGCCGCCCTCGCGGTCGCCTGCCTCGGCATCGTCGCGCTCAACGCCACCGGGCTGACGACGGAGGAGTCGTTCCGCGGGGTCCAGCCGTCGATCGAGGGCGAGAAGGTGCTCTCCGCCCACTTCCCGGGCGGCGCCGGCTCTCCCGTCGCGGTCATCGCCAACGCCGACCAGGCCACCGAGGTCGCCTCGGTGTTCGGCGGCGTCGAGGGCATCGACCCGACGAGCATCACCGAGCCCGTCGTCAAGGGCGACCTGGCGTACCTCGAGGGCACCCTGACCTCCGCACCCGACAGCGACGACGCCTACGACACGGTCGACCGGGTCCGCGACGCCGTGCACGCGGTGCCGGGTGCCGACGCCCTCGTCGGAGGCACGACGGCCGTCAACCTCGACGTCCAGCGCGCCTCCGCGGCGGACAACAGGCTCATCATCCCGATCATCCTGCTGGTCGTCTTCGTCATCCTCATGATCCTGCTGCGCGCGGTCGTCGCCCCGCTCGTGCTCGTCGGCACCGTCGTGCTGTCGTTCGGAGCCGCGATCGGGATCAGCGCGCTGGTGTTCAAGTACGTCTTCGGCTACGCCGGGGCGGACACGTCCTTCCCGCTGTTCGTCTTCGTGTTCCTGGTCGCGCTGGGGATCGACTACAACATCTTCCTCATGACCCGGGTGCGGGAGGAGGCGCTGCGGATCGGGCACCACCGCGGCGCGCTCGTCGGTCTCGCGGCCACCGGCGGGGTCATCACGTCGGCCGGCCTGGTGCTCGCGGGCACGTTCGCGGTGCTCGGCACCCTGCCCCTGGTGGCCTTCGCCGAGATCGGCTTCGCCGTGGCCTTCGGGGTGCTGCTGGACACGCTGGTGGTCAGGTCCGTGCTGGTCACGGCCCTGAACCTCGACATCGGCAAGGCGATGTGGTGGCCCAGCAGGCTCAGCAAGCAGGCCGAGCCGGAGCCGGCGGAGGAGCCCGTGGCGGTCCCCGTCGCCTGACCCTCACCTCGCGCGCGACCGAGATGCCCGGATCGTCACCAGATCCGGGCATCTCGGGATAGCGTCGGCTCGAGGGCCCCCGCGTGGGGCTTCGACGGCACGAGGAGCTCAGGTGACCGAGATCGCGACCCCACCGTCCACCACCGCGCCGGCTACCCGCTGGTGGGCGCTCGACCCGGATGCCGTCAGCGCCGAGCTGGGCACGGACGTCGTCGCGGGCCTGTCCGCCACCGAGGTGACAGCCAGGCGGGAACGGTACGGGGCCAACACGCTCACGGCGCAGGCGCCACCGTCGGTCTGGGCGGTGGTCTTCCAGCAGGTCCGCGACCCCATGAACATCATGCTCATCGCCGTCGCCGCAGTCAGCGCGGCGATCGGCCAGGGCTCCACCGCGGTGATCGTCGGGTTCCTCGTGGTGATCAACGTGGTCATCGGCACCCGCCAGGAGATGCTCGCCCGCAAGAGTGTCGACGCGCTCGCCACCATGCAGGAGCCGCAGTCCCGGGTGCGTCGCGACGGCGCCCTCGTCCAGGTCCTCGCACGTGAGCTCGTGCCCGGCGACGTCGTCGAGCTGGAGGCGGGCGACATCGTGCCCGCGGACGGCCGGCTGATCCGCACGGCGACGATGGAGACGCAGGAGGCGGCGCTCACCGGCGAGAGCGCCCCGATCGGCAAGGACGTCCTGACGCTCCCCGACGACGAGGTCCCGCTGGGCGACCGCGCGAACATGGCGTTCCAGAACACCTCGGTCACGCGCGGCACGGGCACGATGCTCGTCACCGCGACCGGCATGACCACGCAGATCGGCAACATCGCCACCCTGCTCTCGTCGGTGGAGAAGACGAAGTCGCCGCTGCAGCGCGAGCTCGACAAGCTCACCAAGGTGCTCGGCGTGATCGCCTGGAGCGCCGTGGCGGTCATCGTGCTCATCGGGATCGCGCGCGGGCAGTCGGCCAGCGACCTGCTGTTCCTGGCGACCGCGGTGGCCATCTCGGCGATCCCCACCGGCCTGCCCACCTTCGTCCAGGCGATGCTCGCGTACGGCGCGCGGCAGCTGGCCGACGCCAAGGCCGTCGTGGCCAACCTCAACGACGTCGAGACGCTCGGCGCCACCAGCTCGATCAACTCGGACAAGACCGGGACCCTGACCCTCAACGAGATGACGGTCACGGCCCTGTACACGATCGGGCAGCACTTCACGGTCGAGGGGAGCGGCTACGCCAAGACGGGCCGGATCCTGCAGACGGCGGGCGCGGACCTCCCCGACCTCACACCGCTGGCGTACGGCCTCTGCCTGGCCAGCGACGCCACGGTGTCCGACGACGGTGCCGTGATCGGCGACCCGACCGAGGCCGCGCTGGTGGTGCTCGCCGCGAAGCTGGGCATCGACGCGGAGGAGAGCCGCCGGACGTACCCCCGCGTCGCCGAGGTGCCGTTCGACTCGGCGTACAAGTTCATGGCCACCGCCCACTGGCTCCCCTGGCGCGGCGACCGGTCGCTGGTCGAGGTGGTCAAGGGCGGCCCGGACGTCGTGCTCCAACGCTGCACGCACGCGCTCGCCGGACCCGGTCAGACGGTTCCGCTCGACGACATGCGCGCCGACATCGAGGCGGAGATGGAGCGGTTGGCCGAGCAGGGGCTGCGGACCCTCGCCTTCGCGACGCGGTTCCTCACGCCGGCCGACGAGGTCGCCCTGGTCGCCGACCCGATGTCCTACGTCGAGCAGCTCGTGTTCGTCGGCCTGGTCGGCATCGTCGACCCCCTGCGACCGACCGCCAAGGTGGCCGTCGAGATCGCGCTCAAGGCGGGCATCGAGGTCCGCATGATCACGGGCGACCACGCGGTCACCGCGAGCGCGATCGGCGCCCAGCTGGGCCTCGGGCCGGGGGCCATCAGCGGCCCGGAGCTCGCCCAGCTGACCGACGACGAGCTGCTCGAGCGCCTGCCCAACCTGCACGTCTTCGGCCGCGTCACGCCGGAGGACAAGCTCCGCCTGGTGCAGCTCATGCAGAAGGAGGGTCTCGTCGTMGCCATGACCGGTGACGCCGTGAACGACGCCGCCGCGATCAAGCAGGCCGACATCGGCGTCGCCATGGGCTCGGGCAGCGAGGTGACCAAGCAGGCCGCGCGCCTGGTGCTCACGGACGACAACTTCAGCACCCTGGTGCACGCGGTCGAGCTGGGCCGCAGCATCTACCAGAAGATCACGGCGTACATCCGGTTCCAGATGAGCCAGCTGATCGGGCTGGTCATCCTGTTCCTGGCCGCGAGCATCTTCGACATCGCCGACGGTGTCGCGATGACGCCGATGATGGTGCTGTTCCTCAACTTCTTCGTCTGCGTGTTCCCCGTGATCGCGATCATGCTGGACCCGGTGGGCCCCGGGATCATGGACCGCGAGCCGCGCGACCCCACCCAGGGCATCAGCAACGGCCACGCCGTGCGGCGCTGGCTGCTGTACGGCTTCGTGCTGTTCGCGTCGTCGGCGATCCCGCTGGTCGGCGGTCCCGACGAGCCGAGCCCCGACCATGCCACGGCGTCGATGACGATGGCCTTCGTCGTCATGGGCCTCGGCTCCGTGCTCTCCGGGCTCGTCCTGCGCCGCGAGCCCGAGTCGGGGCTGGCCGCGCCCATCCTCACCGCCATCAAGGTGCTGTCGATCCCGGTGATCCTCGTCGTGCTCGCCACCGAGCTCGGCTTCCTGCAGCAGTGGCTCACCACCCAGTCGCTGTCCGGACCGCAGTGGCTGGCGTGCCTGGGCCTGGCCCTGCTGCTGCCGATCGTCGCCGAGCTGGACAAGGTGTTCATGCGCCGCAGCGCGGCGACCCCGCTGGTCCTCGCCACTCAGGAGGCGGTGAGCCCCGCGCGCGCCCGGGTCTAGAGGTCGTCGCCGAGCACCGGTGGCGGCGCCTGCAGGTCGTAGGCGCGGAACAGCACGGCGTGCTCGACGCCCATCGCGCGCCCCTGCAGCCCCGCGATCATCGGCAGCATGTCCCGCGGCGCCGGGTGCCCGGGCAGCCCGGCGAGGTACTGCGCGTGGGCCTCGAGCGAGGCGATGCCGGCGCGCAGCGCGGCCGCGGAGACCTCGACGCCGTGCGTCGGCCGGGGGTCGCCGCTCACYAGCAGCCAGCGCGCCTGCCACGGCTCGAGACCGTCGTCGAGCAGGTCGGTGAACACCCACCGGTTGGCGGCGTCGCGGACGGCGTCGAGCGTGGCCAGCCCGGCCACGCGGTGGTCCGCCATGTTGAGCCCGGCGACGAACTCGACCTCCCAGGAGCCGGTGAGGACCACGTCGGGCCGGAGCTCGCGGACGTGCCGCGCGATGTCCCGGCGCAGGCTCAGGCCGTACTCCAGGACGCCGTCCGGGTGGTCGAGGAACCGCACGTCCGTGACGCCGACGGCCGCCGACCCGGTGACCTGCTCGCGGGTGCGGACCTCGCGCGTACGGTCGGGCGGCGAGCCGTCCATGCCCGCCTCGCCCCGCGTCAGCACCAGGTACGCGACCTCGACCCCGCGCGCGGTCCAGACGGCCACGGCGGACGAGGTGCCGTACTCGACGTCGTCCGGGTGGGCCACGACGCACAGCACGCGGCGGAAGTCGGAGTCCGGCAGCGCCGGCAGCAGCTCGGGCATCCTGCGACGCTAGCGGCCGTCCAGCGCGGTCTGGAAGGCCTCCAGGGCGTCCGACGAGAAGAGCACGAACCGCACCAGCTCGACGCCGTCCGGCCGCGGGTGCTCGTCGGACCACCCGGCGTCGATCCCCTCCTGCCAGGCGCGCACCGTCCGGACGGCGATCCGCGCGACGTCGTCGACGGCCCAGCCGTAGACCCCCGCGCTCACGGCGGGGAACGCGATGCTCGACGCGCCCAGCTCGACGGCGAGCTCGAGCGGCCGCGCGAAGCAGGACGAGAGCAGCACGGGGTCGGTCTGGCCGGCGTGCCGGTTCGGCCCCACGGTGTGCACCACCCACCTCGCGGGCAGCCGGAATCCGGGCGTCGCGACGGCGTCGCCCACCGGGAGGCCGTCGGGCAGCGTCGTGCGGCGCAGCTCGCGGCAGGCGGCGAGCAGCTCCGGGCCGGCCGCCCGGTGGATGGCGCCGTCGACCCCGCCGCCGCCGAGCAGGGAGGAGTTCGCGGCGTTCACGACGACGTCGACGTCCTGCGTGGTGATGTCGCCCCGGACCGCTTCGATGCGCATGGAGCCATCATCGGGGCTCGCACGCAGCAAGGCCCCTCGGACGCTTACTCCGAGGGGCCTTCGCTGGAGCCAGGCTACCGGGACCCTGCGCCCGGACGGGTGAACGACACACGACCCGTCCACAAATTCTGTCCACAGCCCTGTGTCAACGGGATGTTTCCGCAGGTGGGCCTGTGGACAAGGGTGTGGGGAAACCGGTGGACAAAGAAAGCTGCTGGGAACCCTTGTGGCCCCTTCCCGAACAGGACTAGAAATCTCACATCGAGATCGACAGATCGAGAACCGCAGGTGAAGGAACCCGCCAGGGACGACTGAAACCGCAGGTCAGGTGCCCTCTTCGGAGGACACGGGGACCGGGTGGAGGCCAGCTCGGGAGGACCGGAACCTCGACGCGGCGGAGCCCTCCGGGGCACCGTGCAGGCGGCGCAGGACACCCTTCGGGGAGGTCGCGCCGGCGTGGACAGGCTGTGGATGTCGGGCCGACCGGAGAACGGACGACCACATCGTCGTGGCAACACGGCGACCCGCGGATGACGCCGCGGGGGTCGCTACGGACCGGGAGGTTGCTCGCAGTCGTCCCGCCCGCGGCGGGCCGCAGGTGCTGGACTCCCTCCGGGGTCGACGGCACCGGTGGCGCACCGGGTGCCGGGACGTAGCCGCACCGTCAGCGCGGCGTCGGTCGCCGGTCCGCCGGTGACGGAAGACCTGGGAGCACGGGCAAGGCCCCTCGGACGCTTACTCCGAGGGGCCTTCTCCGCGTCCGGGGCTTCTCGGGCTTCTCGGCCTGGTCGGGATCAGCCGCCGGCGTCCGGCGCCGACTCCAGCAGGATGGTCACCGGCCCGTCGTTGACCAGCTCCACGGCCATGTCCGCGCCGAACAGCCCCGTCGCCACCTCGAGCCCGCGGGCGCGCAGCTCCGCCACCACGGCGTCGACCAGCGGCTGCGCCACCGGCCCCGGGGCAGCCGCGTTCCATGTGGGACGGCGGCCCTTGCGGGTGTCGCCGTAGAGCGTGAACTGGCTGACGACGAGCACGGGCGCGCCGACGTCGACGGCGCACTGCTCGTCGCGCAGGATCCGCAGCTCGGCGATCTTGCGGGCGATGAGGCTCACCTGCGCCGGCCCGTCGCCGGGCGTCACCCCGACCAGGGCCAGCAGCCCGGGTCGGTCGATGGCGCCCACGACGATGCCGTCGACCGTGACGGACGCGCGCGTGACGCGCTGGACGACCGCCCTCACGGGCCGAAGGTGGCGACGACCTCGCCCACGGGAGCCCCGTGCCCGAGCACCGGCGTGAGCCCCACCGGCCCGACGAGCGCCGGGTCGACGCCGGCGACCGCGAGCGCGGCAGCGAGCACGGCCGGGCGCGGGCGGGCCGACCCGTCGGCGATCTTGACCGCGACCGCGCCGCCGTCGGGCAGGCCGGCCGCGTAGACGCCGTCGGCGCCGTCCTTGGCCACCAGGCCCGGCACCGCCTCCATGAACCGCGTGGCATCCCGGCCCGTCCCGCCCACGTGCCACGGGTGCGCCGACATCGCCGCCCCGACGCGTCGCTCGAGGCCGTCACCGGCGGCCAGGCGGCCGAACGACCGCGCCAGCCCCCGCAGGGTCGTCGAGAAGAGCGGGGCGCCGCAGCCGTCGACGGTGGCGAGCTCCACGGGGACGCCCGTCAGCTCGGCCACCACCGCGCGCGTGGCCCGCTGCAACGGGTGCTCGGGCTCCAGGTAGTCGTCGGTGGACCAGCCCGCGGCGACGCAGGTCGCCACCATGCCGGCGTGCTTGCCGGAGCAGTTCTGCGTCAGCGGCTCGGTGCCGTGGCCGTCGGCGCGCCACTGCCACGCCGCGTCGGCGTCGAGCGGCCAGTCGGGGGTGTTGCGCAGGTCCTCGGGGCCGAGGCCGGCACCGGCGAGGATCGCGCGGACCACCTCCAGGTGTCCCGGCTCCGCGTTGTGGCTCGCGCACACGAGCGCGAGGGCGACGTCGTCGACGTCCAGGCCCGCCCGCAGCATCGCGACCGCCTGGAGCGGCTTGAGCGACGACCGCGCCCACACGACGGCGTCCGCGTCGCCGAGCACCAGCCGGTCCGACCCGTCGGGCGCGAGCACCACGACGTGGCCCGCGTGCACCGACTCGACCAGGCTTCCGCGCAGCACCCGGGCGAGCGGGACCGCCGCCGTGCCGATGTCCGTCGTGCTCACCGGCTCACCAGCCCCCGGACGAGCCGCTCGGACCACGGGGTCCGCGCCGGCGCGTGTACGGCGTCACCGCCGGCTTCACGTCGACCAGGTAGACGATCGCGCCGACCGCCGCGAGCAGGGCGAGGAACGACGGCAGGTGCGGCACGCCGGGGATGGGGATCACGCTGAACGAGACGGCGGTGGCGACGCCGACGATCGCCCCCCATAGGCCCTTGGTGAGCTTGCCCGCCTGCGTGAAGGCACTGGCCGGGCGCCGGAGCAGGTCGATGAGTGCCCACAGGCTGAGGCCGAAGATGGCGATGTAGAACACGAAGAAGATGAGGACCTGCAGGCTCGCGATCACGGGCCGAGCCTACGAGACGTCACGGGACCACCAGCAGCCCCTCGGCCCGCGCGGCGGCCGCGAGGTGCTCGTCCCAGGCGGCGACCACCAGGTCGGGCGACCGCAGCTCCAGGGCGGACGCGAGGTGCAGGGCGTCGGCGGCGCGCAGCGGGTGCCGGCCGACGAGCCGGGCCGCCACGGTCGTCACCACGTCCCGGAGCTCGAGGACGTGCAGCCCCGGCCACAGGCGGTCCCACGCCGCGAGCGCGTGCCGGGCGGTCTCGTCGTCGAGCCGCCCGGCACGCCGGCCGCCGGCCAGCACCGCGCGCACCTCGGCGTCGGCCAGCCGGGACGTGACCACCAGGTCGGCGCCGTCCCAGAGGGCCGCGACCAGCGCGGATCCTGGCTCGTCGACGCACAGCTTCACCAGCGCGCTGGTGTCGAGGTAGACGACCGCCATCTCAGCGGCGCAGTCGCCGGACCAGGTCGGAGACCCCGCCCTTCGCCGCCGGTGACGTGCGGTCGCCGCTGCGGGCCGGCGGCCGGGTCTGCGACGACGCGGTGAGGAGCCCGTCGCGCTCCAGCCGCGTCAGCAGGTCCGCAGCCGCGATCCCGCTGAGCCGCGCGACCGGGATCCCGCGCTCGGTGATCACCACGTCCTCGCCCGCGCGCGCGGCCTCGATCCACTGCCTGAGCTCTGCGCGCAACGCGCTGACCGAGACGTCCACGGAGCGACCGTACCGAACCCGCAGGGCCCGTAGGCACCGGTCCGGCACCGAGCGTCAGATCTCGGGCAGCGACTCTCGGGCGTCGCGCGGCGAGACGCCGGCCGCTTCCAGCAGGTCGACGACGAGCGAGCGCTGCAGCAGCACGAGGCTCTGCACCTGCCAGTCKCGCGCCGCCAGCTGGAACGGGTCGAGCGCGCGCGACACCTCGAGCAGCCGGGCGCGGGCGCGCTCGGGGTCCTTCCCGGCGCGGAGCGCCGAGGCCAGGTCGTCCGTGGCGCGCGCCGTCGCCTCGACCTGCGCGGCGATCGACGCCATGTCGTGCGTCTGCGCCTCGACGGCCGCCAGGGCACGCCGCGCAAGCACCCGGGCATTGCGCATGGCGCGGTCGATGAGCACCGCCGTGCCGCTGAGGTCGGCCAGCTCGTCGCGGAACCTGCGGATGGCGGGCGACACGCGCGCGAGCTCGCCGGCGTTGGCCGCCACCTCCGACCACTCGTCGAGCGCCGGCTGGGACGCCCGGCCGCGGACGAGGGCGTCCTCCACGTCGGCGGTCGACCCCGACCGCAGCCCGCGGGCGAGCACGCGCAGCATGCCGGCCAGCTCCTCGACCGCGGCGTGCGCGAGCGCGCGCGGGTGTCGCCGGGGGTCCCGGGGCGTGAGCACGGCGACCGCGAGCGCGACGGCACCGCCGACCGCGGCGTCGATCCACCGGCCGAGCGGGCCACCGCTGGCGGTGATCGCGGGCAGCCCGACGATGACGAGCGCCTGCACGCCGGCCTGCGTGGTGAGCATCGGCCCGCGGTCGATGAACCGCGCGATGATCGCCGCGAGGAACAGCACCACGGCCACCTGCCAGGCACCGTTGCCGATGAGGTGCACGAGCACGTCGCCGAGCGCGACCCCGATCGCCACGCCGACGGCGAGCTCCGCCACGCGCCGAAGGGACCGGTCCGCGGTGAACCCGAGGGCCACCCACGCGCTGACGGGCGCGAAGAACGGGTACGGGTGCCCCACCCAGTAGCGGGCGACCGCGAAGGCGATGGCGGCGGCCAGCGACGCCTGCAGGATCGGGAACCAGGCGGCCCGTACCCGGGCCCAGCCCTGCCGGACCCGTGCCTCCACGACCACGCGCGCACGCGAGGTCGTGTCCGTCACCGGACCCTCACAGCATCGGGTGCTGCCCCAGGCCGCGGGTCAGAGGTCCGCGAGCGGCCGGCCGGTCCACGGACACGCCGTCCCCGGGCACGATCTGCTCCTGGCCCGCCGCGACGGCGCCGCCCTCGCTGTCGACCACGAGCTCGACGTCGGACGGCGTCGAGCGCTTGACCACCGCGAGCGCCACGGGTCCCAGCTCGTGGTGCCGGGCGACCGTGGTCACGTGCCCCACCACCCGGCCGGGCTCCTGCGAGCCGTCCGTCCGCACCACGTCGTGCACCGCGGCGCCGGGCTCGGGCAGCAGGTGCCCCGACCCGTCGAGGTGCAGCAGGACGAGCCGGCGCGGCGGGCGGCCGAGGTTGTGCACCCGGGCGACGGTCTCCTGCCCGCGGTAGCACCCCTTCTGCAGGTGCACCGCCGTGCGCAGCCAGTCGAGCTCGTGCGGGATGGTCCGGTGGTCGACCTCGTGCGACGCGCGGGGGCGCCACGCCTCGACGCGCGCGGCCTCGCTGGCCCAGGTGCCGACGAGCGGCCAGCCGGCGGCCTCCCGCGCGCGCACCTCCTCGACCAGGCGCTCGCGCGGCACCAGCACGAGCCGCCAGGCGCGGTCGGCGCCGGGGTGCTCGTCGTCGGCCGGTCCGTACCGCGTGCCGCCCACGGCCGTGGTGGGCCACGGGTCGCGCCACGTGACGGGCTCGTCGGGGGTGCCCTCGGCGTCGACCGGCTCGCCGATGGCCGCCCAGTCGTCGGTGGCGTCGGCGATCTCGACGCGCAGCATGAACTTCATGCGGTTCAGCCAGGCCGCGAGCGCGATCGGCGTCTCGGTGAGCAGCCACGTGGTCTCGCCGTCGTCGACCACGCCGGCCGCGTGCTCGACGTGCCCCTGCGGGCTGAGCACCAGCAGCTCCGTCGATGTGCGCGGCGCGAGGGTGGTCAGCTCCTGCGAGGTGATCGAGTTCAGCCAGGTCAGCCGGTCGGGGCCGGTGACCGTGACGACGCCCAGGTTCGACTGGTCGACCACGGCGCCGCCGCGCGAGAGTGCGCGCTGCTCGGCCGTCGGGTCGCCGTAGTGCCACGCCACCCCGTCGTCAGGTCCCGAGGCGCGGACCGCGCCGTGCCGGGCGAGCAGCGGGCTGCTGTGCCGCGGGGGTTCGCCGTGCCCCGCGGGGGCCTCGACGGGTGGCGTGTCGGTGGTCATCAGGCCTCGTCGTCGGTGAGGGCCTCGACCCGCGAGAGGCGGCCGGAGGCGTAGGACTGCATCGGGTGGCCGAACGCGGCGATGTCGTGGGCCCACATGAGCTCGCCGTTCACCAGGCCGTAGAGGCGCTTGCCGGCGCTGACCTCGGCGCCGGAGGCCGCACGCACGATCGCGTCGCTGACCAGGTCGATCCGGCCCTTGCCCACGGCGCCGATGTACAGCGCGACGTGACCGGACGGGTCGGCCACCAGCAGCTCGACGGGGTGCTGGTCGGGCGTGAGCCCCCAGTCGGTGGGGCGCTCGGGCGGGATCCGCCAGTACCCGGACTCCGTCTGCCAGACCGGCGCCGAGGGCTCCTCCACCAGCGCGCCCGTGTCGGGCGGTGCCGTGACGAGCCGGATGGTGGACGTGTAGGAGAGATACGGTCCGCCGTCGCTGGCGATGACGATCTCCTGCGTGAACGTCGCCTCGTCGATGCCGGGGTAGTCCACGACCCCCTCGCCGCGCCACGTGCCGAGCAGCCACGCCAGCGGGTACACCTCGGGGGCGAGGCCCTCGGGATCAGGCAGGACGAACGGCATGCGGGGGCCTCCTGTCAGGACGAGGTGTCGGAGCAGGTCAACGCTGACCCTTGAAGAGCCGGTAGACGACGAAGCAGGCGAACCAGCCGATCGTCAGCGTCGCCGCGACCAGCAGGCCGATGTAGAAGAGCTCGAGCCCAGTCATGTCGACGATCCTAACGAGCGGACACCCCTAGCCTGTTCCGATGACCCTCACGCCGCGCCCCCTCGTGATCAAGACCACGTCCGGGACCGACCGCCCCGAGGCCACCAACCAGGCGTTCACGGTCGCCGCCGCCGCCGTCGCCGCGGGGGCCGACGTCAGCCTGTGGCTCACGGGCGAGTCGGCGTGGTTCGCCCTGCCCGGGCGCGCCGACGACCTCGTCCTCGAGCACGCGACGCCGGTGGCCGAGCTGCTGGCGATGGTGCTCGAAGGCGGCCGCGTGACCGTGTGCACGCAGTGCGCGGCCCGCCGCGGCATCACCCCCGAGCAGGTGCTGCCGGGCGTGCGGATCGCCGGCGCGGCGGTGTTCGTCGAGGAGTCCCTGGCGGAGCGGGCCCAGGCGCTCGTCTACTAGGCGGTGCGGCTCGACCGCAGCCGCAGCCCCAGCAGGTACAGCTCGCAGCCGAGGCACAGGCCGAACACCGCGTTGAGGAACGCCGCGACCAGCGCGAGCGCCGCGGCGACCGGGACCGCCGCGCTCACCCCGGCGAGCCCGAGCACGAGTCCCGCCCCGGTGATGATCAGGCCGACCAGCTGCGCGAACGTGGGCGGGCGCGGGTCCTCGAGCTCGGCAGGGGGATCCAGGCGCGGGCGGACGACCGTCCGGAACACCCACGCCTGCCAGGTGCGACCGACGCCGCCGAACGCGCCGAGGGCGAAGCTCGCGACGACCACGGCGAGCACGGCGTAGGCCGCGGGCGTCGTGCCGAGCAGCAGGACGACGATCAGCAGGACGAGGGTGAGGGCGGCGCCGAACCGCGGACCGCGGGGGTCGATGCCGGCGGGCGTGCTGGGCGTGCTCATGGGGACTCCTGGGGAGGGACGAGACGGGGGGCGTCGGTCGGCACGGGCCGACCCGGGGCCGAGGTCGCAGCGCGCCCGGCCGATCGCCCTCAGGGGGCCGACCGTCAGGCGGCGGGGACCTCGCCCGGACACGAGGCCTGTGCGCCGAGTGCGGGGGCGCAGCCGAGCGCGACGCCGGGGGCGTCGAGCGGGAGGGCGGTCAGCGTGCGCACGATGCCGCAGAGTCGCACGCCGCGCGCCGCCTGCACCACGTCCGTCTCGCGGTGTGAGCGCCGGTCAGCCGACCAGGACCCGTCCGACGACGTACACGAGGATGCCGGTCACGGTCACGGGCAACGTCACGGCGGCGAGCGAGGGCCACCGGCGCGCGAGCGACGGCAGCTGGTCGAACAGTGCGTGCAGCGTGGCGACGAGGATGCCGACCGCGAGCCCGAGCAGCAGGCCGGCGAGCGGGTCGATCCCCGGCAGCAGCAGGCCGCCGAGGGCGCCGGCACCCGCGGACGCACCGGCGGTGACCACCGACCCGATCCACGGCGTCAGGTGCAGCGCCACCACGGCCGACCCCACGGCGAGCGCCAGCGCGCCGACGACCACGAGCGGCTCGCCGCCGGCCGTCTTGCCGATCGCGACCCACCCGGCCACGGCGACCGCCACGAGCGTGCCGGCCACGGTCCCGGAGACGGACTCGACGAGCCGGGTGCGACCGTCGCGCCGGACGAGCTCGCTGACGAAGGCGAGCAGGATCGCGGCGGCGAACACCACGGGCAGGTAGCGCAGGAAGGGCTGCGTGTCGGTCAGGTGCACCACGGCGACCGCCCCGACCCCGCCGAGCGCCACGACCGTGGCGGAGCCGGCCACGAAGGGCAGGCCGGCGAGTGAGGGCCAGCCGAGCGCGAAGACGACGGCGAGGACCGCGGCGGCGACGCTCAGCGGGAGGCCGCCGAGGTAGCCGGCGACGGCCACGGCGGCGGCGAGCGCGGCCGTGACGACCGCGCGGGTAGCCAGCTGCATGGGGTCCCCTACCGTCCCGCGACCGGGGTCACGGACGACCGGTCCGGGAGCGCGCGCAGGCGAGCGGCCTGCAGGAAGGGGAGGGGCACGCCGCCGATTGTCGCATCTCGGCGCGATTTCCCTCGCGTTACGGCCGGCGCACGCGAGGGACGGGACGCCACCTGTCGACATCCCGGCGCAACTTCGCCGACGCGCGCGGTACCGTGGCCCCCACTCGCACGCGGGGAGGTCCCAGGTGGCAGATCTGCTGCTGCTCACTCCAGCGTCCGGGGGCTCCGCCCAGGTGCTCCCGGCCCTCGGTCTGTTGTCCCACCGCGTTCGCGTGCTCCCCGTAGAACCGTCGGCTCTCGTGGACGCACCGGACGCGGACATCGTCGTGCTCGACGCCAGGCGCGACCTGGTCACCGCCCGGACCACGTGCCGCCTGCTGCGCGCGACCGGCCTGACGGTCCCCCTGATCCTCGTCCTCACCGAGGGCGGCCTCACGGTCGTCACCGCCGAGTGGGGCGCCGACGACATCATCCTCGAGACGGCCAACCCCGCCGAGGTGGAGACGCGCTTCCGGCTCGTCATGGAGCGCGCCGCGACGGCGGGGTACGACGACTCCCCGCAGGAGATCTCGTCGGGCGAGCTCACCATCGACGCGGGCGGCTACACCGCTCGCCTGCGCGGTCGGCCGCTCGACCTCACGTACAAGGAGTTCGAGCTCCTCAAGTACCTCGTGCAGCACCCGGGCCGCGTGTTCACTCGCGCGCAGCTGCTGCAGGAGGTCTGGGGCTACGACTACTACGGAGGGACCCGGACGGTCGACGTCCACGTGCGGCGCCTGCGCGCCAAGCTCGGCCCCGAGCACGAGCAGCTCATCGGCACCGTGCGCAACGTCGGCTACCGCTTCGACCCGCCCAAGGACCGCCGCGGCGCGGTCGACGGGCGCAACGAGGTCCCCGAGACCGCCGACGCCTGACCCTGGGTAGCCTGGGCCGCGGTGAGCCGGGAAGCCTGGTCGGCGCGTCCACTCCCCTGCCACGGAGGTGCCCGTGCCCACGCCCGTCAGCCGCCTGTTCGCCGCACTGTCCCCCGGGTCCGAGCGCAACCTGCTCGACACCCTGCGCGAGGAGCGCGTGGGCGGCGCGCTGCTGCTGGCCGCCACGGTCGCTGCCCTCCTGTGGGCGAACCTCGACCCCGCGTCGTACGCCCAGGTGTCCGACACGGTCCTCGGGCCGGCCGCCTTGCACCTCGACCTGACGGTGGCCACGTGGGCCACCGACGGCCTGCTCGCGATCTTCTTCTTCGTCGTCGGCCTCGAGCTCAAGCGGGAGATCGTCGCCGGAGAGCTGCGGAAGCCCAGCACGGCGGTCGTCCCGATCGTCGCGGCGGTCGGCGGCATGGTCGTCCCGGCGCTGCTGTACCTGGCGGTGAACCTCACTGCCGCCGACGGCGTCGCGCGGGGCTGGGCCGTGCCCACCGCGACCGACATCGCGTTCGCGGTCTCGGTGCTCGCCATCGTCGGGCGCAGCCTGCCCAACGCCCTGCGCGCCTTCCTGCTGACCCTCGCGGTGGTCGACGACCTGCTGGCCATCATCGTCATCGGCGTGGTCTACACCGACAGCGTCTCCGCACTCTGGCTGGGCGTCGGAGCGGCGTCCGTGGCCGTGTTCGCGCTGGTCATCCGCCTGGGGTGGGTCAGCGGCTGGCTGCTGGTCCCGCTCGGGCTCGTCGCCTGGGCCGCCGTGCACGCCTCGGGCGTGCACGCGACGATCGCCGGGGTGGCGCTCGGGCTCGTCGTGCCGGCCACCCCGGCGGCGACCCGCACGGCCCTGCGGCTGTCGGCCGATCCCGAGGAGTCCCTGGCCGAACGGTGGGAGCACCGGTGGCGACCGCTGTCCGCGGGCGTCGCGGTCCCGGTGTTCGCCCTGTTCGCGGCGGGAGTGACCCTGACCGCCGGCGCGCTGCAGACCACGTTCGCCGACCCCGTGGCCCAGGGCGTCGCCCTCGGCCTCGTCGTCGGCAAGCCGCTCGGCATCCTCGGCGCGACGTTCCTCGTCGCCCGGTTCACGCGCGCCTCGCTGGCGCCGGGGCTGGGCTGGGCGGACGTCGGCGCCGTCGGGCTGCTGGGCGGCATCGGGTTCACCGTGTCCCTGCTGGTGGGCGAGCTCGCCTTCGGAGCCGGCAGCGCGCACGACGAGCACGTCATCGTCTCGGTGCTCGTCGCGTCGCTCGTCGCGGCCGTGCTGGGCGGCGCAGCGCTGTTCCAGCGCGACCGACATCACGCGCGCGAGGCCGCGGCACCCTCCCTGCGGGCCGACGAGACCGGGTAGGTTCGCCCCGATGAGTACCGTCGACTCCGCCTCGCTCCTCATCGACGGCCCCTGGGAGCACCGGTTCGTGGCCGCGAACGGGGCCCGGTTCCACGTCGCCGTCGCCGGACCGGACGACCGCGACGCCCCGCTGGTCGTCCTGCTGCACGGCGTCCCGGAGTTCTGGTGGGCGTGGCGTCACCAGCTCCCGCCGCTGGCCGACGCGGGCTACCGGGTGGCGGCCATGGACGTGCGCGGAACCGGCGGCTCGGACAAGCCGCCCCAGGGGTACGACGTGCCGACGCTCGCGGCCGACGTCGCCGGGGTCATCCAGTCGCTCGGGGCGCCCGACGCGGTGGTCGTCGGCAGCGGCACGGGCGGGGAGATCGCCTGGGCCATGGCTGGGCTGCACGCCGACCGCGTCCGGGCCATCGCGCCGCTGGCCGCGCCCCACCCGCTGGACACCCGCGGGCACCCGCGCGCCGCCGTGCGGGCCTCGGCCGTCCGGCGGCTGGCCTTCGTGCAGCTGCCGTCGTTCCCGGAGCGCGCACTCATGGGGGGCGACCTGGTCGCCCGGCTGCTGCGCGAGTGGGGCGGCACGCCGGGGTGGCTCGATGCCGAGGCCGAACGCACCTACCGCGCCGCGGCCAACGTCCCCTTCGCCGCGCACAGCCAGATGGAGCAGCTGCGCTGGCTGGTGCGCTCGATGCCGCGCCTGGACGGCCGCCGCTACCACGGCGCCCTCGAGCAGACCCGACCCCTGCCCGTGCTCCAGCTGCACGGCGGCCGGGACGGACTGCGACCGCCGACGCGCGCGGCGCTCTCCCGGGACACCGCCGCGCTGGTCGGGCCGCAGTACCAGTTCGAGCTGCTGCCGTCGGCCGGCCACTACCTCGCCGAGGAGGCGCCGGAGCGCGTCACGGACCTGCTCCTGACCTGGCTGCGGACGGTCGCGCCGGTCTAGCCCTTGAGCATCGCGAGCGCGCGCACGGGATCGACCTCGCCGATGCCGGCCGACGGGCACATCGACGCGACCGGGCACGCCCCGCACGCCGGCTTGCGCGCGAAGCAGGTGCGCCGTCCGTGGAAGATCAGCCGGTGCGACGCCATGGTCCAGTCCTTGCGGGGGAGCAGCGCGTCGAGCTCCTTCTCCACCACGATCGGGTCGTCGCTCGCGGTGTAGCCCAGCCGCTTCGACAGCCGCATCACGTGCGTGTCGGTGGTGATCCCGGGGACGCCGAACGCGTTGCCGAGCACCACGTTGGCCGTCTTGCGCCCGACGCCCGGCAACGTCACCAGGTCCACCAGGCGTCCGGGCACCTCGCCGCCGAACCGMTCGACCAGCTCCCGGGACAGGCCCATGACGGCCTTGGCCTTGGCGCGGAAGAACCCCGTCGGCCGCAGGATCTCCTCCAGCTCCTCGGGGTTGGCGGCCGCGAGGGCCGCCGCGTCCGGGTAGCGGGCGAAGAGGACCGGCGTGGTGAGGTTCACGCGCACGTCCGTGGTCTGCGCGGAGAGCACGGTGGCCACCAGCAGCTCGAACGGCGAGGTGAAGTCGAGCTCGCAGCGGGCGTCGGGGTACCGGACCGCGAGGGCGCGGTCGATGCGGCGGGCGCGCCGCGTGCGGGCGAGGTCGGACTCGACGGCGAGCGGGGATGCAACGGCGGGGTCAGTCACAGCGGCAGCGTACGTCGCGCCGCCCACACCCGTTCGAGTCGCCTGTGACCTGCGGCGTTGCTCCCTTGGAGTGATCCCGTGGCGCACACAGGTATCCCCGCTCAAGGTGGGGCCGTACCGGGCCGAAACGAGACATGGCGCCCGGACGAGGCGCCCGGCTGAGGAGGACCGGCCCATGGCGCCACCCGTCGACCAGCGGGTCAGCGATCTTCGACTCGACCGGCGTGCGCTGCGCGCCGAGCACGCCAGGGTGACCTGGTGGCGTCGGCTGGTGCGCGCCCGCCTCGACCTGGCGGTGGCCCAGGCGGCGCGCCCGCAGACCCTCGGCGAGGGCGTGGCGTTCCACCTGCCGCTCGAGGTCGGCGTCGAGGTCCCCCGACCGGCCGCGCTCGCGTCGGTGCTCGGCGGCACCGAACCCGTCGCCGACGCCGTGCGGCTCCACGAGCTGCGCGCCCTCGACGACCAGCTCTCCACCTACGCCGCCGGGGTCGAGGCGGCCCTCACCCGCGCCACGGACCGCCTCATCGCGCGCCTGGCCGCGGACCCCGACGTGGTCGTCGCCGGACTGCGGGAGCCTCTGGGCCGCGGATGACGGCCACCATGGGGCAGACTGAGGGCGGATCAAGCCGCTGACCAGCGGTCGGTCCGTCTGTGCTCAGTCGTGAACGATGCCGCCACCGGGACGATCCGGGCAGCGCGCGGCCAGGAAGGTGAGGTGTCCGGAGTGGAGGACGACATCGTGCTGTCGGCGCCGCTGTTCGCGGGTCTGGACCCGGAAGCGTCGGAGGCGCTCGTCGCGACGATGAAGGCGATCGACTTCGCGCGCGGCGACGCGCTGTTCCACGAGGGCGAGCCGGGTGACCGGCTCTACGTCGTGCGCGAGGGCAAGATCAAGCTCGGCCGACGCTCCAACGACGGACGCGAGAACCTGCTCGCCGTGCTCGGTCCCGGCGAGATGTTCGGCGAGCTGAGCCTGTTCGACCCCGGCCCGCGCACCGCCACGGCGACCGTCGTCGCCGACGCCGTCGTGCTCGAGCTCGGTCACGGCGACCTCATCCGCTGGCTCCAGGACAAGCCCACCGTGGCGCAGCACCTGCTCCAGGCGCTCGCCCGCCGGCTGCGGCGCACCAACGAGGCGCTCGCGGACCTGGTGTTCTCCGACGTCCCCGGCCGCGTCGCCAAGGCGCTGCTCGACCTGTCGACCCGGTTCGGCGAGCGCGTGGACGAGGGCATCCGCGTGGCGCACGACCTGACGCAGGAGGAGCTCGCGCAGCTCGTCGGCGCCTCGCGCGAGACCGTGAACAAGGCGCTCGCCGACTTCGCGGCGCGCGGCTGGGTCCGCCGCGAGGGTCGTGCCGTCGTGCTGCTCGACGTCGAGCGGCTGGAGCGCCGGGCCCGCTGAGCGGCGGGCTCAGCCCAGCTCGACGACGATCTCGACCTCGACCGGCGAGTCCATCGGCAGCACCGCCACGCCGACGGCCGAGCGCGCGTGCACGCCGGCGTCCCCGAGGACCTGGTGCAGCAGCAGGCTCGCCCCGTTGACCACGGCGGGCTGACCGGTGAAGGCAGGGTCGCTGGCGACGAAGCCGACCACCTTGGTCACGTGCACGATCCGGTCGAGGGCGTCCGGACCCGACGGGCCGCCCTCGGCCGCGACGACGGCGGCGACCGCGGCGAGAGCGTTCAGCGCGGAGATCCGCGCGTACCCGGCGGCGTCCTCCGGGGCGACGAGCCCCTCCCCGACGCCCACCTTGCCCGTGGCCGGCAGCGCGCCGGCGACGAACGGCAGCTGGCCGGACGTGTACACGTACGCGCCGGAGCGGACGGCCGGCACGTACGCCGCGAGCGGCAGTGCGACCTCCGGCAGCTCCAGCCCGAGCTCGGCCAGCCGGGCAGCGGCACCCATCAGGACTCCTTGGGCCGCTTGAGGTAGGCGACGAGGCCGGCGTCCGGCCCCTGGATCACCTGCACGAGCTCCCACCCGTCGGCGCCCCACTGGTCGAGGATCGCCTTGGTGGCGTGAATGATGAGCGGAATCGTCGCGTACTCCCACGTCGTTGCCATGGCAGCCACCCTAGCGGGGGCGCCCGGCCGGTCGGAGCGCTCTCACAGGCCGCCGACCGGGTCGGAGCCGACCAGCTCCGCACGCCAGGACCGGACCTCGGGGCGCCGGCGCAGGAGCGCCCGACGCTCCCGCTCGGTCATCCCGCCCCACACGCCGAAGTCCATGCGGTTGTCGAGGGCGTCCGCCAGGCAGGCGAGCCGGACCGGGCACGCGGTGCAGACGGCACGCGCCTCGCGCTGGGCGGCCCCCTCGACGAACAGCGCGTCGGGCGCCAGCTTGCCCGCGCCGCATGCCGCGAGCGCGGTCCAGTGCGCGTCCTGCACGAGTGCGGTCACCCGATCCTCCTGAACACGCCGAGGGGGGCGTGCCGTGGCAACCGCACCCGAGTCCTGCCCGGAAACTAGCGGGCGGACGACCCTCCTGGCGAGACTCCGTTCGGGTCATATCGTCATATGGACGTGTGACCGACTCGGGAGGACCGCAGGCAGCCGGGATCCTGCATGTGCAGGTCCCGTGCAGGTCGGGGCGTCGGCCGCCGATCCGGACGAGTGCGGACAGGACCGCCTACTACCCTGACGGCATGCCGAACCCTGCGCGCCAGCGCGGCCGACAGGTCAACGTCTTCCAGGCGTTGGCCCTCCTGCTGTCCTTCGTGCTCGTCGCCGGGGTCGGTGGGGTGCTCGCCGCCGGACTCGTCCTCCCGGGAGTCGCCGCCGCCAACGGCGTGACCGACCTGACCGTCACGGCCTTCGACGACCTCCCGACCGAGCTCCAGGAGCAGGCGCTCCCGGAGAAGTCGACGATCCTGGCCGCCGACGGCTCGCTGCTGGCGACGTTCTACGACCAGAACCGTGTCGTCGTGCCGCTGGCCGAGATCTCGCCGCAGCTGCAGCACGCCGTCATCGCGACCGAGGACAAGCGCTTCTACCAGCACGCCGGTGTCGACCCCCAGGGCATGCTCCGCGCCTTCGTCAAGGGCCAGACGACGAGCGGGCCGCAGCAGGGCGCCTCGACGCTGACGCAGCAGTACGTCAAGAACGTGCTCATCGACGCCGCGCTCTCCAAGGACACCGAGGCCGAGCGGCTGGCCGCCATCAACGCGGCGCGCGAGGCCGACGGTGCCGAGGGCGTCGCGCGCAAGCTGCGTGAGGCCAAGCTCGCCATCTCGCTCGAGAAGAAGTTCACCAAAGACCAGATCCTCGAGAAGTACCTGAACATCGCGCAGTTCGGCGCCTCGGTGTACGGCGCGGAGTCGGCGGCCCAGTACTACTTCCAGAAGCCCGCGAAGGACCTCACCTACCTCGAGGCCGCGACGATCGCCGGCATCACGCAGAGCCCGTCCAAGTGGGACCCGGTGCTCAACCCTGACAAGTCGCAGGACCGCCGCAACACGGTCCTGTCGCTCATGAAGGCGCAGGGCTACATCACGCCCGACGAGTACGCCGCCGGGATCGCGACGCCGCTGGCCGACACGCTGCACGTCACGCCGTTGAAGCAGGGCTGCGTCGCCGCGGGCGACGTCATCGCCGGCGCCGGCTACTTCTGCGACTACGTCACCAAGGTGATCGTCAACGACCCCGCGTTCGGCGCGACCCCGGCGGAGCGCAAGTCGGTGCTCTACCGCGGCGGCCTGACCATCACGACGACCCTCGACCCCCGCCTGCAGACGCTCGCGGACACCGAGGTCAAGAACGGCATCCCGGTCGACGACCCGTCCGGCGTGGCCACGTCGATCGTCACCGTGGAGCCCGGCTCCGGCAAGATCCTCACGATGGCGCAGAACCGCATCTACGCGGCGGCCGCGGCCCCCGGGACGCGTGAGGAGTCGGTCAACTTCAACACCGACGGCGCGTACGGCGGCTCCGGCGGCTTCGCGCCCGGCTCGACGTTCAAGCCCTTCACGCTGCTCGAGTGGCTCAAGCAGGGGCACAGCCTCTATGAGCAGGTCAACGGCACCGAGCGCACCCTGAACGAGAACATGTTCACCACGTGCGGCCAGAAGGGCCCGAACAAGCCCTGGCCCGTGGGGAACTCCGAGGGCGGCGCCGGCATGATGACCGTGCTCGACGCCACGAAGAACTCGGTCAACCTGGCCTACCTGACGATGGCCAGCCAGCTCGACATGTGCAACATCATGAAGGGCGCCGAGGACCTCGGGATGCACACGGCGAAGCCTCGCGCCGACGGCTCGTCCACCCCCGGCACCAACCCGTCCAACGTCATCGGCAGCGACTCGGTCGCGCCCCTGTCGATGGCCGCGGCGTTCGCGACCTTCGCCTCCGGTGGCACCTACTGCACCCCGGTCGCCATCACGAGCGTCAAGGACGCCAACGGCAACGAGCTCCCGGTCCCCCAGGCCAACTGCCACCAGGCGATCGAGCCCAAGTACGCCAACACGATCAACTTCGCGCTGAGCAACGTGTGGAACGGCACCGCCAAGACCGTCGGCGCCCCGCCGTTCCCGTCCGCCGGCAAGACGGGCACCACGAGCCACAACGAGGAGACCTGGTTCGTGGGCTACACGCCGCTGCTCGCGACCGCGGTGTGGGTCGGCTACAAGGAGGGCTTCACGCCCGTCCAGAAGCTGACGATCAACGGCAAGTACGTCAAGTACACCTTCGGCTCCACCATCGCCGCGCCGACCTGGAAGCGGTTCTCGACGCAGGCGCTCGACGGCGCGGCGAACCCCGGCTTCGCGGACCCGGACAACAAGCTGGTGTTCGGCGAGAAGATCCCGGTGCCGTCCGTCGTCGGCAAGTCCGAGGGCGACGCCCGCGCGGTGCTGAAGGGCGCCGGGTTCAACGTGAGCATCGACCCCACCCAGGTGGGCTCCGGCTACCCGGCCGGCACGGTCGTGTCGCAGAGCCCGTCCGGCACCGCCACGCGCGGCTCGGCGATCCTGCTCACGCTGTCCAACGGCCAGCCGGCCGCGCCGCCGCCGCCGGTCGACCCCAACCAGCCCGCGCAGGGCGCCCAGCCGGGGCCGGGCCAGGGTGGACCCGGTGACGGCCGCGGCCGTGGCAAGCCGTGACGGGCGGGGACCGCTCGAACGCACAGACGCTCGCCCGCGCCGCCGGTGCCGTCGCGCTCGCCGGCGCGGCTGGGCTCGCCTACTCGCTGGTCGAGGCGCGCTGGTACACGCTGCGCGAGGTCACCGTCCCGGTGCTGCCGGCCGGCCAGGACCCGCTGCGGATCCTGCACCTCTCCGACCTGCACCTGACGCCCGGCCAGCGCAGGAAGGTCGACTGGGTGCGCGACCTCGCGTCGCTGGACCCGCACCTCGTCGTCGACACGGGTGACAACTGGGCGCACCTCGACGCGATGCCGGCGCTGCTGGAGGCCCTCGAGCCGCACCTCGCGGTGCCGGGCGCGTTCGTGCTCGGCTCCAACGACTACATCGCGCCGACGCCGAAGAACCCCGCGCGCTACCTGCTGCCCGACGCCCGTCGGACCCACCAGGAGCCGCCGGTCGAGCTGCCGTGGCGCGAGCTCACCTCACGGTTCCGGTCCGCGGGCTGGATCGACCTCACCAACCGCCGGGACGTCGTCAAGGTCGACGGGCGGGTGCTGTCGCTCGTCGGCACCGACGACGCGCACCTCGACCGCGACCGGTTCCCGGCGGCGGGCGAGGACGACGACGCCCGCACGGGCTCGACGCCGGTGGACCTGCACCTGGGCGTCACGCACGCGCCGTACCGCCGAGTGCTGGACGCCATGCACGCCGACGACGTCGACCTGGCGATCGCCGGGCACACGCACGGCGGGCAGCTCGCGCTGCCGTTGTGGGGGGCGCTCGTCACCAACTGCGACCTCGACACCCGCCGAGCCAAGGGTCTGCACGGCTGGCCGGGACCGCGTCCGGACCAGCCGGGCGGCGCGGGCTCGACGTGGATGCACGTGTCCGCGGGGCTCGGCACGTCGCCGTACGCGCCGGTGCGGTTCGCGTGCCGGCCGGAAGCGACGCTCCTCACGCTCGTGGCGGCCTGATCCGGTTTCGTCGCACGGGTAGTCGTCGGCTATCCTTACCAGGCTCCACGGGGTGTGGCGCAGCTTGGTAGCGCGCTTCGTTCGGGACGAAGAGGTCGTGGGTTCGAATCCCGCCACCCCGACAGACGAGAAGGGCCCCTGATCAGCAGATCTGCTGATCAGGGGCCTTTCTCGTGCGGTCGGTCAGCCGCGCGGCGCCAGGAACGCAGCGTCTCCGTCGCTGGTGCGGATGCGCACGTGCGTCGACGCGGCGGGGTCGGTCGGTCCTTCGATGATCTCGCGGCCGTCCGAGGCGGAGATGTCCAGCGCGACCGGCTCCCCCGTGCCGTACACGGTCGCGTCCCCGTCGCTGGCGTGCGCGTCGACGTCGCCCTGGACGTCCGAGATCTCGACCCGCCCGTCGCTCGAGCGCGCGACGACCGAGCCCGACACGCCCGAGACCGTCACGCCGCCGTCGGCGGAGCTCACCGTGAGCGAGCCGCGGACCGTGTCCACGTCGACGGTGCCGTCGTTGGCGCGAACGGTGACGTCGCCGTCGACGTCGGAGATCCTCGAGTCCCCGTCGCTGACGCGGACGTCGAGCGGACCGCGCAGGGCCGACGCGTCGACCGCGCCGTCGCTGGCACGGACCACCACGGCGGTGCCGTCGGGGACCGTCACGTCGAGCGACGCGGAGCAGAACCCCGGCCGCCACGACTCGCACCGGTAGCTGACGGTGAGGCGGTCGCCGGCCCGGGCCGCGTCGTAGCGGGCGGGCGTCAGCGTCGTGCGCCTGGTGCGCTCGACCTCGACGCGGTCGCCGCCGGTGGTCACGGTGACGTGGCCGTCGGCGACCAGCTCGACCACCGGCGCGGCCGGGTAGGAGGCGGTGCCGACGACGGTCGTCGCGTCGCCGGACCCGAGCACGAGAAGGTTGACGGCGCTGTAGCCGGCCGAGAGGACGAGGACGCCGCCGATGATGGCGCCGACCCAGGTCAGGGCGCGGGCAGCAGGGGTGCGCGCGGGCGGCGAGGTGACCGGCGGGCGCTCGAGGGTCGTGGTCATGAGCGGTCTCCTGGTTCGTGCTCCAGCCAGCGCAGGACGGCGAGCACGCGGCGGTGGTCGTCGGCGGCCTGCGGGAGGTCGAGCTTGGTGAGGATGGACGTCACGTGCTTCTCGACGGCCGGGAGGCCGACGACGAGGCGGTCGGCGATGGCCGCGTTGGAGCGGCCCTCCGCCATGAGGCCGAGCACGTCCCGCTCGCGCGGCGTGAGGGTCTCGAGGCCCGAGCGCCGTGCCCGGGCAAGGATCTGGGCGACGACCTCGGGGTCGATCACCGTGCCGCCGCCGGCCACGCGGCCGAGGGCGTCGAGGAACTCGTCCACGTCGGCCACGCGGTCCTTGAGCACGTAGCCGAGCCCGCGGACGTCACCGGCGAACAGCTCCCGGGCGTACCGCTGCTCGACGTACTGCGACAGGACCAGCACCGGCAGCCTCGGGTGCAGGCTGCGCAGGTGGACCGCGGCGCGCAGGCCCTCGTCGGTGTGCGACGGGGGCATCCGGACGTCGGTGACGAGGATGTCCGGCAGCTCCGTGGCCGGCCCGAGGGCGGCGACCACGTCGTCGGCGGTGGTGTAGCCGGTGACCTCGTGCCCCTCCGCGGCGAGCAGCCTGGTCAGGCCGTCGAGCAGCAGGACCGAGTCCTCGGCGATCACGATGCGCACGGCACCTCCACGGTGAGTCGGGTGCCGGCTCCGGCCGGGCTGTCCAGGTCGAAGGTGCCGTCCAGGGCGGCGACGCGGCTGCGCAGGCCGTCCAGCCCGCTGCCGGGCGTCGCGTGCGCTCCCCCGCGCCCGTCGTCGGCGATGACGAGGCGGAGCATGCCGTCGGCGGTGACCGTGACCACCACCTGGTGCGCCTCGGCGTGCTTGGCYGCGTTGGTGAGCGCCTCGGCGACGACGAAGTACGCCGCGGCCTGCGCGGAGGTGCTCGCGCGGCTCAGGGAGGGCGGGTCGGGGACCTCGACGCGGACCGGGACGGGGCTGCGGGCGGCGAGCGCCGAGAGGGCCGCATCGAGGCCGCGATCCGTGAGGACGGCCGGGTGGATGCCGCGGACCAGGTCGCGCAGCTCCGCCAGCGTCTCCTTGACCTCGCTGTGCGCGTGCTCCAGGGCCGCGGCCGCCACCGGGTCGCTCGAGACCTTGCGCCGCGCGGCGCCCAGCTCGACGCCGAGCGCGACCAGGCGCTGCTGGGCACCGTCGTGCAGGTCGCGCTCGATGCGGCGGCGCTCCTCGTCGGCGGCACCGACGGCCGCCGTCCGCGTCTCGCGCAGCTGGACCGCCCGGCCCTCGGCCTGCACGGCCCGGGCCTGCGCCTGGCGCGCGGCCTCGACGGCGTCGG